>CAYWOM010000073.1:0-6886 GCA_964459905.1 uncultured Polaribacter sp.
ACCTATTTCTGGTTTTGGCATTTTTTTATAAATGTCTCCCCAAAAAGTTTTAACAGCTACTTCTATTTGAGAAATAGCCAACATAGTGTTTTTTATAGCACTTTTTTCTATTTCTGTAAGAGAGGTTTTAAAGTCTTGAATATCGCTTGTGTAATTAAACTCTGTATGGATCCAATAAGAATGTCTAATAGCATCTACATATTCGTTTAAAGCAGGATAATCATAAGGCTTTAAATTTAATCTCTTTTCAAAAATATTGATTTTTCTATTTCTAGTTTGTTCGTTTCTATATAAAATATAGGCCTTTGCAACATCATGAAAAGGGCTATCCATTAATTTAAACTCTACAATATCTTGTACTTGTTCTACTGTTGGAATATAATCTGGTTCATTTAATTTTCTTTCTAACAAAGTACCATTTACAATATTAGATATTGCAACTGCATCTTTTCTTGTACCATTATTTACCGAAAGCATGGCTTTTTCAATGGCTTTTGTAATTTTATCTAACTCGAAAATGCTAGTTCCTGAATCTCTTTTTATAATTTGCGTAATTTCCACGGTATAATTTTGTATTAGTAATCGTTAGAGGAACAACAAAGATTGCATTTTTTGCTCCAAAAAGAAAGTCTTACTTATTCACAAATCCCTTGAAGTTTTTAACAAAATGATTTTTTTATCACTTTTAGCATTAAAATATTAAATTCATATAAGCCTAAAAATCAGCATTATAAAAATATATAAACGCCACAAGCACTAGTTTTACTGACATTCTTAAAAACAGTTTTTCATCTAAAATAAACTTTCAATTAAAAAAATCTTTACTTTTTTTTCAAAGTTGTTAAACTTTTAAACTTCAGGAAAATTAAAAATAAAAACTTATTATAAATCAGAGATTTAAGTGTATATTTGAATATTATTAACATTTATATTATATTAAAGTGAAAAACGGTACAGTAAAATTTTTTAACGAATCTAAAGGATTTGGATTTGTAATTGAAAACGATTCTAAAGAAGAATATTTTCTTCATGTTTCAGGATTAATCGACGAAGTAAGAGAAGGTGATGAAGTAGAATTTGATTTAAAAGAAGGTAGAAAAGGCTTAAATGCTGTTGATGTAAGGGTAATCTAATCTTATTTAGATTTTTTTTACATAAGAAACAAGTCGCTTAAAATATTTTAAGCGACTTTTTTTTGTGCTATTTTTACAGAAATTATTATTTGATGAAAAATAGATTCCGAAAAATTGTACAAATAACTATTATTTCTGTCTACTTAATTTTTTTAGCAGGCGCTATTGTTAGAATGACAGGTTCTGGAATGGGCTGCCCAGATTGGCCAAAATGCTTTGGTTACTATATTCCACCAACTTCTGAAACACAAATTACTTGGCAACCAAATGCAAGTTATAAAGAAGGTATTATTATTATTAAAGACCAAGTATTATTTGTTGCCGAAAAAAATCTTAAAACTTCGGCAGAATTTAACACCAAGAACTGGACTAAATATACAAAACACGATTATAATAAATTTAATGTTTTTCATACTTGGACAGAATATATAAACAGACTCGTTTCTGTTTTGGCTGGTTTTGTTTTTCTGTTTTTAATATACGCAGCTTCTAAATTTTGGAAAACCGATAAACGGATTCCGTATTTAGCATTTGGCGCTTTCTTTTTAATGCTTTTTGAAGCTTGGCTAGGAAAAACGGTTGTAGACACAAATTTAACTCCTACAATTATTACCATTCATATGATAGTTGGCTTAATTATAATTGCACTTTTATTGTGGTTAAAATTTATTATTTCTGATGATAAAAAAATCTACAAATACCATTCTTTATTTAATAAACTATTAATTGTTTCTGTAATTTTTTCATTGATACAAATTGCCATGGGAACACAGGTAAGACAATTTATAGACGAACAAGTAAAATTATTGGGCTTTGAAAATAAAAATTATAGTTTACTAAACCCTAGTTTTAAATTCTATTTTCATAGGTCATTTACCATTGCAATTGTATTGGTAAATTTAGGGATGTTCTACATAAATCAGATTAAAAATTTAGGCTACAAGTTGGTAAATTGGATAGTTTTCTTAATTTTCTTAGAAACCATTACAGGGATCTTAATGTATTATGCAGCGTTTCCAATAGGTACACAAGCCATACACTTATTGTCTGGCGCAGTTCTATTTGGATTGCAATTTTATTTATGGTTACAAAGTAGGAAAGTGGTTAATGGTTAATGGAATTAAAAAAACAAGTAAACTTAATCCATAAATCGTTAAAAATCTGCAACTTTAAAAACAGAACTAGTTACTAAAGACTAAAATTACGGATGTGCATTTACCCAAACATTGCCATCAGAAAAATACTCTTTTTTCCAGATTGGTACTGTTTCTTTAAGAATATCTATGGCAAATTCACAGGCTAAAAAAGCAGCTTTTCTATGTTTTGCAGATGCCGTTATAATTACCGGAATTGCACCAATTTGTAACATTCCTTCTGCGTGATGAATGGCTATTTTATAAATATTAAATTTTTCTAAAGCCAAGTCTGCAATTTTTTGCATTTCTTTAATTGCCATAGGTTTGTAGGTAGAAAAATATAATTTAGTAACTTCTTTTCCTTGGGTATCATTTCTAACAGTGCCAATAAATGCAGATATTCCGCCACAAGAACTATCTTCTACAAAATTATAGCATTCTTGTAAATCTAGTTTATCCGAGGTTATTTTTATGGAAGTTCTAATCATTTTATGAGATACCGAAACAAGTTGGGTACAAGGGCAAAAATAAGGAAACATATTTGTATTTTTGCATCAAAATTTATAAACAAAAAAATCTCGATAAAAAATCGAAATTACTCGAACTGATATTGCAAAAAAATTATGAAGAATACATTTAGAATTATTAGTTTTTTAGAAGGTGTTTCTTACTTATTATTGCTTTTTGTAGCAGTACCAATTAAGTATTTTCAAGGCGATGCTACTTATGTAAAACTACTAGGAATGCCACATGGAATTTTATTTATGCTCTATATTGTTTTAGCAATTGTTATCAAAAAACAAATGAATTGGGACATTAAAATTTTAGCAATTGTTTTAATTGCATCTGTTTTGCCTTTTGGTACTTTTTATGTAGATAAAAAGTATTTTAAAGTAATCGCTTAAATTTAAACTTAGCGTGTTAAGATTTGGGTTCCTTTTCCTTTAGAAAGGTTATGACAATACTTTTTAACCGCCACTTACCGGAGGAATAATTGCAACAATATCTTTTTCTTTAATTACTAAATCTGCATTTGCATAGGTTTCATTTACAGCAATAGCATATGAATTAATGTTTTCTAGCTGCGGAAATTTTTCTTTCAACTCTAATTTAAAACTGTGTATTGTTGTGTTTTTAGCAACCTCAATCTCTAATTGAGTAGTTTTCATTAAATCTGTTGTAATGCCAAAAAAAAGTGTTGTAATTTTCATTTTATAACTGATGCTAATTTTAATTTAATAAATTTAATTTAATTATAAATCCCTCATCTGTAATACCTGCATAATTAGAGCGCACATATTCTACTCTTAAAAAACGCCATTTACCAAAACCAATATTATCTAAACCAACAGAATACTCTGTATAGGGGTTTTTAGCTGCCATAAATAAGCTTTTTGCGCCACCAACTAAATGTAAATTTAATTTATTTAATAAAGGAATTCTTCCTAAAACAGCACCTTTAAAATTGTGTTGTACATGTGCTTCTGCATACTTATCATTAGTATAAAACTTATAATAATCTAACAAACCAAAACTACTTAATCTATCTGTAGAAACCAAAAATAACTGATTGCCATTAGGCTGTAAATAATCCATAAAAGCAATGTCTTTTTTCTTTAAAAAAGCGCCGGCTCTAACATTGTAACCAAATCTACCATAGTTTCCAAAATTAACATCTTGTTTTAAGGTAGCTACAAATAAATCTGAATTTAATGCAGAATTAGATGCTGCAAATGTTTTTCTATAATTAACACTTAATGACGGATAGGCATCATTTCCAATATTAAATTTACTATCTGGATACGATAAATATTTCTGACCAAAAACAAAAGTTGTTCCAATATCTAAGGTTGCAATAGAGTGCTCTTTAAAAGCGGCATTTACAAAATCTGTTGAATTTAAAGGATTATTAGACGTATAAGGCTCGTTTTTACTTTGTCTTGCAAAAGAGTAATTATTGGTGTTAAAAAGTGGTTTTCTATTTGCATATTCTAAAGAAGTACTTAAAAATATTCCGTTTTTTACTTCTTCGGAGTATGTAATATTTGCAAATTCTTTCTCGTAAATTTTTAAATAATTTTCTCTCCTTAGTAAAGAACGAATTGTATTATCTAATTTAGAAATAGGCTCTCTTCTATTAAATTGCGCCGTAGTAACACCAACAGAAATTGTCATTTTTGGTCTCGAAATATCATTCCATTTTTTAGTAAAAGAAAAAGTTGGTCTTACTCTTTTATCAGAAAAACCGTAATTAACTTTTACACCAGCGTTCCACCATTTTCCAGTATCATTTTGTCTTTTAAAATAACTTAAACCCAAAGTAGTATTAAAACCTTGTACAGTGTTAAAATTAAAATTACTTATTAAACCATCAAAAGAAAAAGCCCATTTTTTATAAGAATTTCTATAAGTATACCCCATAATTGGAGATAGTAAACTAAATTTGTTTTGTTTTTTATTTACCGAATCTAAATACCTTTTAGATTTTCTTAGAACTTTAATACTGTCTTTAATTTTATAATCTTTTACCTCTTCTGTTGTTAATGGAACTGGTCTTAAAGTTTTCCAATATAAGTTATCTTTTTTCGTTGCTTGTTTTTCGAAGGTTAGTACTTCGTTTGTAAAAGTGGTTGGCGCAAAATTTGGTGAGAAATTGTAGTTAGAAAAAGAGTAAGAAAATTTCCCGTTTGCTTTAAATCCAAAAAATTCTATATCAAAATCTATAGTCTGACTTATTAAAACCCAACCCTCTATTTTATCTGAATAATTGTAGTTTTGTTTTACTTTTAAAAGATTTACAACAGGTATATTTATTTGAGCACCGGTAGTTGTTAAATCTACTCCATACAAAGCCCAATCATCTTCTACAATATATAAAAAACCACTAAAAACACGGTCGTTTTTCCGTTTTGGAATAACAGCTATTTTATTGATTAATTTTTTGTTTTTATCATAAAAAGTACCCACTAATTTATAATCATAATAACTAAACGCATTTGTAGAAATAGGCGAAACCAAATCATTTAAAACAGCAATACTATTGTTATAAAAATTAAGATTAGAGTCTTCTGCTCTATTAAAACTAACGCCATTATCTTGCCCTGATACTTTAGACGCAATAATTTTTTCTTTAAATTTCTTTGGTTTTTTTTGATATTTTATTTCGGAAATAGTTTCCGAAAGATAAATAATACCTGTTCTTGTAGAATCTAATCCGCCACCAAAATCACCCATACTTTGGCCTAAAAATTTTTCTGGGGCATCTTTAATTCTAGTCAAACCTCGCGAGTAAAAATTAGCAGTATATGCTGCAAACCTGTCTGTATTTTTCTCTTTACTAGCAATTACATTTCTAATAATTGCATTTGCAGGATTGTTTTTTGTAGAAATAAAAATGGCACTTAACTTTACACTTTCTTCCGCCAATTTTACATTTAATTGAAAAGGAAAAGAAGAAATAGTAATGTTCTTTTTTAATGTTTTATAACCCAGAAATTGAAAAATAATGGTATAATTTCCTTTTTTTTTAATATCTAAAACATAATCACCATTGTCGTTAGAAGTAGTTCCTGTAACTGTTTTATCAAGATAAATACTTACAAAAGAAAGTGGTTGATTTTTAGTATCTGTAATATTTCCTTTTACTTGTGCTATCTGTATAGAAGTTATAAAAAGTAAAAAAAGCAGTGTAATTTTTTTCATAATTAGCATAATTTGGTTTGGTTGAGAATTACAAACATAAACTTAATACGTTTACAGAAAACTTAAATTGTGTTAAACAAGCGATAAAGATATCTTAATTTTAAGACGCTTGTAAAATTAAAAAGGTTGCTTTATCAGAAAGCTTTAATCAAATTATTTTTTTTGTAGATTCTCGAATAATTAACGTTGTATCTAAAACAACATCTTTATAGCTAACAATCTTCTTATTCTTTTTATCTCTTATTTCTTTGTACAAAATTTTGAATGCTTTTTTACCCATTTCAAAACCTGGCTGATTAATAGTCGTTAACGAAGGTGAAATTACAGAAGCCATCGACCAATTACTAAAACCAACTACATTAATTTGCTCAGGAACTTTTACGCCTTTTTTATTAAACTCTGTAATGGCACCAATAGCCACTAAATCTGTATTTATAAAAATACCATCGACATCTTTATGATCTTTTATAAGCTGATTTGCATAAAACTTACCTTCTTCAAAACTCATATCATCGAGTAAATAAACGAGAGAAGAATCGTATGGTAAATCATGATCGGCAAGTGCTTGTTTATATCCTAAGAAACGATCAATAGAATTTTGTGGCAATAAAGGTCCTCTAAAATGTGCAATTCTTTTACAACCAATTTTTATTAGATATGCTGTTGCTTTATAAGCAGCTTTTCGATCATCAATAATAACTTTAGAGCATTTTACAACTTTGGCAATTTTATCAAACATCACTAAAGGTGTTTCTTGCTCAATAATTTCGGTAAAATGTTTATAATCTGCTGTTTCGTTTGCTAAAGAAATTAAAATTCCGTCTACCCTTTTACTCAATAATAAGTCTATTTGTTTTTTTTCTAATTCGTAAGATTCGTTAGATTGTAAAGTAATTACTAAATACCCTTTTTTTT
>CAYWOM010000074.1:0-6860 GCA_964459905.1 uncultured Polaribacter sp.
CTTTAGAAGTTTCTAAAATAGTTGGCAATAATTTATCAGACCAATAATCATAATGGGTTACACGTCTTAACGACGCTTCAATACCACCAATTAAAACAGGAACATCTGGGTATTTTTCTTTTAATATTTTCGAATATACAGACGTTGCATAATCGGGTCTAAAACCCTTATCGCCATTTGGCGTATATGCATCTTTATCTCTACGTTTTTTACTTGCTGTATAATTAGAAACCATAGGATCCATACAACCTCCTGTACAACCAAAAAACAATCTTGGCCTTCCTAATTTTTCAAAATCCTGCAAGTCATCATTTACACTTGGTTGTGGCACAATTGCTACACGCAAACCATAACTTTCTAAAATCCTACCAATTACGGCAGGGCCAAAAGACGGATGATCTACATACGCATCGCCACTAAAAAGAATAACGTCTAATTCTTCCCAACCACGTATTTTAACTTCTTTGTTTGTAGTTGGTAACCAGTCTGTTAATTGATGTGTTTTCGTTTCTTGCATAGTTTGCAAAAATACGCGAATTTTTATTGAATAAAATATTTTTTAGAAGCTATATCCTGCTTTTCACTATATCTTTTTTATGAAAAATAAAAAAGGATGCCGTTTCAATCAGGGCTAAGATTTTTTGCCAGCATTGTTATTGCTGTAAAATGTTAAATACTTAAAAAGTAATTTCAAATTTGTGTCTGCAAAAGAAAAACAATACTTACGTTCCAATTTTAATAAAAATTAAGCTAAATAAAAACAGCATATAATAAAAAGCAGAAAAGGTCTTCTAAAAAGAAATTTGTGATACAATTTTAACAGCCTCAAGAGCTTCTTTAACATCATGCACACGCAAAATAGTGGCGCCATTTAAAAGTGCAATTGTATTTGCAGAAGTAGTTGCATTTAGTGCTTCTTGGGCAGAAATACCAAGCGTTTTATAGAGCATAGATTTTCTTGAAATTCCAGCTAATATTGGTGTATCTAGGCTTTTAAAGAGTTCTAAATTCTTTAAAATTTCAAAATTATGGTGGCTAGTTTTACCAAAACCAAAACCAACATCAATAATAATATCATTAATTTTTAATTGGTGTAATTTAAAAATTTCTGCTGCAAAAAAAGAAATAATTTCTTTGGTAACATCTTTGTAAACGGGGTCTTTTTGCATGTTTTGTGGTGTACCTAACATGTGCATTAAAATATAAGGAACCTGTAATTTAGCAACAGTTTCAAACATTTTTGTATCCATTTTTCCACCAGAAATGTCATTAATAATTGCGGCACCATAACCTATAGTTTCTTGTGCAACTTTACTTCTAAAAGTATCTACAGAAATAATAATATCTGGAAAATTTTTTACCAATAAATCTATTGCAGGAAGTATTCTTTTAAGTTCTTCGGTTTCAGAAATATGGATTGCACCAGGTTTAGAAGAGTATGCGCCAACATCTATAAAAGTAGTGCCTTCTAAAAGCATTTTTTCAGTTTGATGTAAAATAGCCGACTCGTTTTTATACTTGCCACCATCAAAAAAAGAATCTGGTGTAATATTTAAGATTCCCATTACTTTGGGTACAGACAAATCAACTAAAGTTCCCTTACAATTTATGGTCATATTAATTGACAACTTTATGAATTACGTTACTAATTTTTGGCGCTTTGTAGTTATTCATTTTATGCATTAATTCATCAACAGTAGTGCCAATTAGTAACATATTTCTATTGGTTTGTTTTAAATATCCTTCTGCTACCATTTTATCTAATTGTATTAAAATACCATCAAAAAAACCATTTACATTTAAGAGTCCAACTGGTTTTTGCTCAATATGTAATTGCCCTAAAGTTAATGCTTCAAAGAGTTCATCTAAAGTTCCAAAACCGCCGGGAAGTGTAATATAGCCATTAATTAATTTACTCATTATAACTTTGCGTTCGCTCATTTTTTTGCAAACAATCATTTCTTCAACACCAGAATGTACCACTTCTTCTTTTTCTAATAACTTAGGAATTACACCAATTACCTCACCATTTTGCGCCAAAATTGTATCTGCAAGAATACCCATCATACCAATTTTTGCACCGCCATATACCAAACCAATATTATTATTCGCAAAATAATTTGCTAATTCTATGGCAGCTTCTTTATAAAGTGGATTAAAGCCTAAACTAGAGCCACAAAAAACAACAATTTTCTTCATTCTATTCGTTAATAAATTCATGGTAAAAATAAATGAAATGCTTTTAAGATTTACTACATTTGAAGAAATACTTTTTTAAATAGTAAAAATGCAGAACACCTTAAAACAATATGATGCTGTTATAAATGAATGTAGAAGTTTGTTTATTAAAAAAATGAGTGATTATGGCAGTGCATGGCGCATTTTACGTTTGCCATCACTTACAGATCAGATATTTATAAAAGCACAACGAATTAGACAACTACAAGAAAACGAGGTTAGAAAGGTAGATGAAGGCGAGAAATCTGAATTTATTGGCATTATTAATTATTCGATAATGGCCTTAATTCAGTTAGAGAATGGCGTTGTAGAAAACCCTGATTTAAATACGAAACAAGCTACAGTTTTCTATGATAAACATAGCAAAATAACCAAAGAATTAATGTTGAATAAAAATCATGATTATGGCGAAGCTTGGCGAGAAATGCGGGTTTCTAGCTTAACAGATTTAATTTTGCAAAAATTATTACGTGTTAAACAAATTGAAGATAACAAAGGAAAAACAATTGTTTCGGAAGGAATTGATGCCAATTACCAAGACATGATTAATTATGCTGTTTTTGCCATGATTCATTTAGATAGCTAACTACTTATAAAAAAATAGCCTTTTTTCTTTGCTAAAAACAAACCCAAAGAACTACCACTTATAGGTTACTGCAAAAAAAAGACTGACAATTTATAAATTGTCAGTCTTTTTTTAACTTTTAAATTTAGATTCTCGTTTTTCGAGAATTGTATTTTCAATAAAAACTTCGAGGCTAAAGCCTCAAAAGAACTCTATATTTATATAATTAACATTGCGTCTCCGTAAGTAGAAAATTTATACCCTTCTTTAATAGCTACTTTGTAGGCTTCCATTACAAAATCATAACCTCCAAAAGCAGCTGCTTGCATCATTAAGGTAGATTTTGGTGGATGAAAATTGGTAATCATACAATTTGCAATGCTAAATTCGTGAGGTGGAAAAATAAATTTATTCGTCCAACCTTCAAAAGCATTTAGTTCTTGCTTAGATGAAACAGAAGATTCTACAGTTCTCATAACTGTTGTACCTACGGCACAAATTCTTCTTTTTTCTTTCTTTGCTTTGTTAATTTTATCTGCAGTAGATTCAGAAATTACAATTTGCTCAGAGTCCATTTTATGCTTCGATAAATCTTCTACCTCTACCGAGCTAAAAGTACCTAAACCAACGTGTAAAGTCATCTCTGCAAAATCTACTCCTTTAATTTCTAAACGTTTTAATAAGTGCTTAGAAAAATGTAAACCAGCAGTTGGTGCAGCTACAGCACCTTCGTGCTTTGCAAAAATTGTTTGATAACGCTCGTCATCTAACGCCTCTACTTCTCTATTAATAGATTTTGGCAAAGGTGTTTGTCCTAATTCTAGTAGTTTTACTCTAAATTCTTCATAAGAACCGTCGAATAAAAAACGTAGTGTTCTTCCTCTAGAGGTGGTATTATCTATAACCTCTGCTACTAAACTATCGTCTTCGCCAAAAAATAATTTGTTCCCAATTCTAATTTTTCTTGCTGGATCTACTAAAACATCCCATAATCTGTTTTCAGCATTTAGTTCTCTTAACAAAAACACCTCTATTCTAGCACCTGTTTTTTCTTTGTTTCCAAACATTCTTGCCGGAAAAACTTTCGTGTTATTTAACATCATTACATCACCTTCTTCAAAGTAATCTATAACGTCTTTAAATTTTTTATGTTCTATGGTTTCCGTTTTTCTATCTAGTACCATTAAACGAGACTCATCTCTATGCTCTGCTGGATATACTGCTAGTAGTTCTTCGGGTAACTCAAATTCAAAATGTGATAACTTCATATGTCTATTTCCTTATAAAAAGGGCAAAGATACAATATCGGGATAGGCGTTGTCAAGTGTTTACCTGTTTATCTTTAAAGTTCGGTAATTTTAATGCCTATTTGTTGCATATCATTCCAAAATTTTTGATACGATTTTGTAACTACTTCTGCGTTTAAAATTTGAATAGGAACCTTTAAAGCCAATGGTGCAAAAGCCATTGCCATTCTATGATCTTTGTAGGTTTTAATAGCTATATTTTGGTTAATTTCTAATGATTTTTGCAAATGTAAACTCTTGTTAGTTACTGTAATTAAAGCGCCTAACTTTGTTAATTCTTCCTTTAAAGCTTCTAACCTATCTGTTTCTTTAATTTTTAAAGTGTGTAAGCCAGTTAAGTTACATGCAATTCCTTCAGAAAAACAAGTAACAGCAATGGTTTGCGCTATGTCTGGTGCGTTTTTTAAATCGATATCTAAGGCTTCTTTACTACTCTCTTTTTCTTTTTTTAGGGTGATAAAATGCGCACCGAAAACAGTTTGTACACCAAAATGCTTATAGATTTCTGCCAAGCAAGAATCGCCCTGTAAACTTTCTTTTTTATAGGCAGATAATTTAATTTTAGACCCAATTGCTGAGGCAGCAATTATCGAATAAAAATAACTTGCAGAAGACCAATCTGATTCTACAACTACGGTTTGTTTTTTTATTTCTTTCTTCGAAAAAATGGTGATAAAATTACCTTCAAATTTATTCTTAACACCTAGTTGAGTTAACAGACTTAAGGTCATGTTTATATATGGTATAGAAGTAATATCGCCTAAAAGCTCAATTTCTAGTCCGTTTTTTAATTTTGACGCAATTAATAATAAAGATGAAATATACTGGCTACTTACATTTCCGTTAATTTGAACCTTGTCTTTTGTAATTTTTGTTCCTTTAATGCGTATTGGTGGGTAGCCAATTTTAGTTTCATAAGAGATGTCTGCACCTAAATCTTTTAAAGCGTTTACTAAAATTTCTATGGGTCTGTTTTGCATTCTGTCCGAACCTGTTAAAACAGTTTCTCTACCTTCTTTTACCGCAAAATAAGAGGTTAAAAAACGCATTGCTGTACCTGCATGCCCAATATTTACTGTTACATCTTTTGTAGAAAGTGCATGTTGCATGTGCACAGAATCATCTGAATCGGATAGATTTTCTATTGAAATTTCTGGAAATAGATTTTGTAAAATCAGTAATCTGTTAGATTCGCTTTTAGAACCAGAAATTGTTATTTCTTGATTTATTTTTTTATCTTCTAAAACATGTAATACTATATCCATTCTAAAAACTGATTTTAACTTTAAAGAACAAAGTTACTACACAAAAAAAAGTTACCCAAGTTTATGAAGAGTATTTTAAAAAGAAAATATACTTAATAAACAACTTGTAATAACAACTATTAATCTAATAATTATTAAAAGAACAAACTACCTATTTAAAACTCTTGTATTTACAGCAACAAAAAACATCTTATTTCATGTTTTTGTTAGTTACATAAACACCGTAAATAAAAGAGATTACCACTTTTATACTCCAGAAATTCTTCCATTTTCCGTCTGTAAAATTTAACTCGTTTACTTTTGTAAAATCGCCCGCAAAAATGGCTTGCCAACTATTTAGAAACAAAGAAATTAAGGTTACAATTATAAAAAAAGGAACGGCAATCTTTAAAAAGCTACTCCAAAAAGTAGGTTGTTTTATTTTTTCTAGAAAAGTCATTTATTTTAATTTTTGATTGTTGTGATGGCGATCATGATCGCGTTTAGTTTTTATGTCTAACTTCTTTTCAAAAGCATCTTGTAAATCGATTCCTGTTTGGTTTGCCAAGCACAAAACTACAAATAGTACATCTGCTAATTCTTCGCCTAAATCTTTGTTTTTATCAGATTCTTTTTCGCTTTGCTCGCCATAGCGTCTTGCTATAATTCTAGCAACTTCGCCAACTTCTTCGGTTAACTGCGCCATGTTTGTAAGCTCATTAAAATAACGAACTCCGTGATTTTTAATCCAATCGTCTACTTGTTTTTGTGCGTTTTCTATGTTCATGATTTTTGTTTGAAAGTTGCAACTCTATATAACTGCAAAGTTATTAAGTGTTAAAGATAAATTTTTTAAAATTATTTGGTTTACTATTTAAACACAACATTCTGAGTTAGATTAATTGAATTCAATCCTATATTTGTTGCCATACTTACTACTTTTTTGACTTTGAATAAAAAACATTTAAAAAAATAAATAAGTATTCCTATAATACCTAAAAGTAATTGCTAGTAGCTGTCTGCTCAAAAAAACCATTACCTTTATTTAATATCAAAACCACGTAACTTATAGTAAAAAAACACAATAAAATCAATCATAAAAACCACAAACTTCTTCATGAAATTGTTTCGGATTTTCTGCATGCAACCAATGCCCTGCATTTTTAATTGCTACAATTTTAGAGTTCGGAAAATGTGACTCAACAATTGGTGCTTCTTTTTCTGTTATGTAATTAGATTTTTCTCCTTTTAAAAATAAAGTTTCTTTTGTAAACTTGGTTTTTTTCTCCAGTGGTTTACCAATTTCTGAGTTGTTTTCTGTTAAAGATGCTAAATTAAAACGGTACCCTAATTCCCCTTTTTCTACCCAATACACATTTTTTAATAAAAACTGACGCACACCAAATTCTGGAATGAATTCTGCCAGTTTTTCATCAACCAAAGCTCTGTTGTTCTGTATAGAAAAATCAATTGCATTTAAACCTGCTAAAATTGCATTATGATGTG
>CAYWOM010000075.1:0-6842 GCA_964459905.1 uncultured Polaribacter sp.
CGATTAAGTAATCAATTATTAAAACAAAAAATTGCTGTTTTACCAAGAATGATGAGTGAGTCTGCACACGGAGCAACAGGAACAGATATTCATCCTGGAGCAGAAATTGGAAATTCGTTTTTTATAGATCACGCAACCGGAATTGTAATTGGAGAAACTGCAGTTATTAAAGACAACGTAACTATTTTTCAAGGAGTTACTTTGGGTGGGGTTAAAATAAAGAAAAACATGGCTTCTACAAAACGGCATCCAACAATAGAAAGCAATGTTATTATTTATGCAAATGCTACCATTTTAGGAGGAAATGTAGTTATTGGAGCAAATTCAATTATTGGAGCAAATGTATGTATAACAGAGTCTGTTTTTAAAAACTCAGTAGTTACCGTTCGGGCAGAAAATAAAATTTTTGTAAGAGATTAATCATACGAAATCTACAGAATTAGAAACAATAAATAGATTATGTTTTTTAAATTATTAAAGATTTAATAAGATACATTAAAAAATAATAAACAGATGAAAACAAAAAGTATCATAGATTTTGTTGGAAATACACCTTTGGTGGAAGCGCAACATATTTTTAAAAAAGAAGGGGTTACTTTATTACTAAAATTAGAAGGAAATAACCCTGGAGGAAGTGTAAAAGATAGAGCCGCTTATAATATGATTTCTGAGGCTTTACGAAGAAAAAACATTAAAAAAGGAGATACTTTAGTTGAGGCTACCAGTGGAAACACAGGAATCGCTTTAGCTTTAATGGCAAAGGTTTTAGGCGTGCACATGGTGTTGGTTTTACCCGAAAACGCTACAACAGAAAGAATAAAAACTATGCGTGCTTATGGAGCAAAAGTTATTTTAACATCTAAAGAATTAGGTATGGAAGGATCAAGAGATTATGCTCTAAAACTAAAATACAAAAAAGGATATTTTAGATTAAATCAATTTGATAATACAGATAATTCTAAAGCACATTACAAAACCACTGGGCCAGAAATTTGGAGAGATACAGAAGGTAAAGTAACACATTTTGTTTCTGCAATGGGAACCACAGGAACAATTATGGGGGTTTCAGACTATTTAAAAGAACAGAATAAAAACGTTAAAATTATTGGTGCACAACCAAAAGAAGGTGCTAAAATTCCTGGAATTAGAAAATGGGGAGAAGACTATATGCCAGCAATTTTTAATGCATCAAAAGTAGATGAGGTAATTGAAGTAAGCGAAGAAGAATCAAAAGTAATGGCACAAAGATTGGCTTCAGAAGAAGGTGTTTTTGCAGGAATGAGTAGTGGAGGTTCTGTTGTAACAGCTATAAAAGTAGCTCAAAAATTAGATAAAGGTGTTGTAGTTGCAATTATTTGCGATAGAGGAGATCGTTATTTGTCATCATCACTTTTTGAAAAAGAATAAATTTTTAAACACAAATATTGTACAAATAAAAATATATTTCTTTTATTTGTACCTTAGTTCATTAACTTATTAATTACGTTATCACGAAAGGCAGAGGGATTAGACCCATTGAAGCCTTGGCAACCTCTCAATTTTTTTTGAGAAAGGTGCTACATTCTACAGGTATAGTACTGATTTAATTTCAGTATCTACTTGACAGATAACAGCGAAAAAAACACCTTTCCTGATGACATAAATTGATAAAAAATCAAAAAATGTCAAATATTTACAAAGTATTACAAGAACGAATTTTAGTTTTAGACGGCGCCATGGGAACCATGTTGCAAGCCTATAAATTTACCGAAGCAGATTTTAGAGGAGAACGTTTTAAAGATTACCCAACGTCTTTGCAAGGAAATAATGATTTATTGTCTATTACACAACCAGAAGCTATAAAAACCATTCACGCAAAATATTTTGAAGTGGGTGCAGATATTGTAGAAACCAATACTTTTTCTGGAACTACAATTGCTATGGCAGATTACCAAATGGAAAATTTGGTGTATGAATTAAATTACCAATCTGCAAAAATTGCCAAAGAAGTAGCCACTAAATTTACAGCTAAAGAACCTCATAAACCACGTTTTGTTGCAGGTGCAATTGGCCCTACAAATAGAACTGCAAGTATGTCTCCAGATGTAAATGATCCTGGGTATAGAGCGGTTACTTTTAATGAATTAAGAATTGCTTACAAACAACAAACAGAGGCTTTGTTAGATGGTGGTGTAGATTTATTACTGGTAGAAACGGTCTTTGATACTTTAAATGCAAAAGCAGCTTTATTTGCCATAGAACAAGTAAAAGAAGAAAGAAAAATAGAAATTCCGGTAATGTTAAGTGGTACTATTACAGATGCTTCTGGTAGAACATTATCCGGTCAAACAGCAGAAGCTTTTTTAATTTCTGTTTCTCATATTTCGTTATTATCTGTAGGCTTTAATTGTGCTTTAGGAGCTAATTTATTACAGCCACATTTAGAGGCAATTGCCAACAAAACAGACTTTGCCATTTCTGCACATCCAAATGCAGGGTTGCCAAACGCTTTTGGCGAGTATGATGAAACTCCTGAAGAGATGGGAGAGCAAATAGAAGAATATTTAAAAAAGAACTTAATTAATATTATTGGTGGTTGTTGTGGTACAAGTCCAGAACATATAAGAGAAATTGCAAATATTGCCGCTAAATACAAGCCTAGAAAAGTTAGCGGTTTTTAATTTTTAGTTGATGGTATTTAGCGAGTACCTAAAATATAAATTATATTAATAACACCAAAAAACTAAAAGCATTAACTAGTAGCTAAACAGTATGATTCTAGAAGTAGCGATATTAACTATTAAAAAAGGACTTTCGAATGATTTTGAAGTTACTTTTAAAGTTGCAGAAAAAATTATTTCTTCTATGAAAGGATATGTTTCTCATCAATTAAAAAAGTGTATTGAACAAGAAAATAAATACATCTTATTAGTAAACTGGAAAACCATTGAAGACCATGAAATAGGGTTTAGAAAATCAGATAAATATCAAGAATGGAAAGCTTTATTACATCATTTTTATGAACCATTTCCAACAGTAGAGCATTATAAATAATGAAAGTAAAACAAACAAAATACATGCGTTTATCAGGTTTAGAACCTTTGGTTTTAAACGAAAACAGCAATTTTATAAATGTTGGAGAACGCACAAATGTAGCAGGTTCAAAAAAATTCTTGCGTTTAATTAAAGAAGAAAAATTTGATGAAGCATTAGCGGTTGCAAGACATCAAGTAGATGGTGGCGCCCAAATTATAGATATTAATTTTGATGATGGTTTAATTGATGGAAAACAAGCCATGGTTCGTTTTTTGAACCTAATTGCTGCCGAACCAGATATTTGCAGAGTACCTATTATGATAGACAGCTCTAAATGGGAAATTATAGAAGCCGGTTTGCAAGTGGTATAAGGCAAATGTGTGGTAAATTCGATTTCTTTAAAAGAGGGCGAAGAAAAGTTTATTTGGGAAGCAACACAAATAAAAAGGTATGGAGCCGCGGTAATTATCATGGCTTTTGATGAAGTTGGCCAAGCAGATAATTACCAACGCAGAATAGATATTGCGCAAAGGTCGTACGATGTTTTGGTAGACAAAGTTGGTTTTCCATCCGAAGATATTATTTTTGATTTAAATATCTTTCCTGTGGCAACAGGTATGGAAGAACACAGAAGAAATGCCATAGATTTTATAGAAGCAACACGTTGGGTACGCCAAAATTTACCCAATGTTTCTGTTAGTGGCGGTGTTAGTAATGTGTCCTTTTCTTTTAGAGGAAATAATGGTGTTAGAGAAGCAATGCATTCGGTTTTTTTATACCATGCCATTCAGGCAGGAATGAATATAGGTATTGTAAACCCTGCAATGTTAGAGATTTATGATGATATTCCTAAAGATTTATTAGAGCGTGTAGAAGATGTAATTTTAGACAGAAGACAAGATGCTACAGAGCGGTTGTTAGATTTTGCAGATACTGTAAAAGGGGGTAAAGTTGGTAAAACTGTTGATTTATCTTGGAGAAAGAATACGTTGCAAGATAGAATTACACACGCTTTAGTAAAAGGAATTGATGCTTTTATTATTGAAGATGTAGAATCGGCAAGACAAGCAGCGGTAGCACCAATTGAAGTTATTGAAGGTAATTTAATGATTGGTATGAATGTAGTTGGAGATTTATTTGGAGCTGGAAAAATGTTTTTGCCCCAAGTGGTAAAATCTGCTCGCGTGATGAAAAAAGCAGTGGGGTATTTAAATCCGTTTATTGAAGCCGAAAAAGGAGAAGAACAAAGAGCTTTAGGAAAAATTTTAATGGCAACTGTTAAAGGCGATGTGCACGATATTGGTAAAAATATTGTGAGTGTTGTTTTAGGTTGCAATAACTACGAAATTGTAGATTTAGGCGTATGGTGCCGCCAGAAAAAATTATTGAAGCGGCAAAAAGAGAAAATGTAGATGTTATTGGTTTAAGTGGTTTAATAACACCTTCTTTAGATGAAATGGTATATTTGGCTAAAGAAATGGAGCGGCAAGATTTTAAAGTTCCGTTGTTAATTGGTGGCGCCACAACTTCCAAAGCGCATACCGCAGTTAAGATAGATACACAATATAAAAATGCGGTTGTACATGTAAATGATGCATCGAGAGCCGTAACGGTTGTGGGCGATTTATTAAACAAGAAAACAGCACACGCATATACCGCAAAAATAAAAAAGGATTATGATGAATTTAGAACTAAATTTTTAAAACGAGGGAAAGAAAAATCATATATTTCTATAAAAGAAGCACGCAACAGAAAATATAAAATTGATTGGGAAACCTCTCTAATTGTAAAACCAAAAGAACTTGGCATTCAGGTTTTAGAGCAATTAAGTTTAAAAGAATTAGTGCCTTTTATAGATTGGAGTCCGTTTTTTAGAAGCTGGGATTTGCATGGTAAATATCCAGCAATTTTAACGGATGAAGTGGTGGGAGAACAAGCAACTATTATGTTCGAAGAAGCCCAACATATGATACAAGAAATTATTGCCAAACAACTCTTAAAGCCGAAAGCAATTTTTGGTTTGTTTGAAGCAAATGCTATAAATGATGATGATATTTCTATTCAGAAAAAAGGCAAAGAGGTGGCCGTTTTTAGAACGTTAAGGCAGCAGTTAAAAAAGCGAGTAGGAATTCCTAATTTGGCATTGGCCGATTTTATTGCACCAAAAGAAACTCATAAAACAGATTATATGGGTGCTTTTTGTGTGGCAATTTTTGGCGCACAAGAATTAGCAGACAGTTACAAAGCCAAAGAAGACGATTATAATGCAATTATGGTACAAGCAATAGCAGATAGGTTTGCAGAAGCATTAGCAGAATATTTACACCAAAAAATTAGAACCAAACATTGGGGTTATGATACTGATGAAGGTTTAACAAATGACGATTTAATAAAAGAAAGTTACAAAGGAATTAGACCCGCACCAGGATATCCTGCATGTCCAGATCATTTAGAAAAAGAAACTATTTGGAGTTTGCTAAACGTTGAAAAAAAAATAGGAGTTACGCTTACAGAAAGCTTAGCCATGTGGCCAGCAGCAGCAGTATCTGGTTATTATTTTGCCAATAAAGAAGCAAAATATTTTGGTTTAGGGAAAATGACTGATGACCAAGTTACAGATTTTGCAGAGAGAAAAGGAATTACAAAAGAGAAGGCAAAAAAGTGGTTGCATCCTAATTTAGCTGAAGAATAACTGATGCTTTTGCGTTAGCGATTGAAACGGCATCCTTTTTTTATGTTTTTAGATTAGAAATAAGTTAGAGACAGCGATTATTAAATAGAAAAGAAACAGAAACAAGTTTTAAAAAAAAAAGATATAGTGAAAAGCGCGACCCTTGTGGTAACGCTCAAATAAATAAAATATTAACTCAAAATAGTCTGCAACAAGGATTAAAGGAGCATTATGAAAATTACAGAACACATAAAAAAGGCAAACGGAAAAACATTATTTTCTTTTGAAGTTATTCCGCCAAAAAAAGGAAATAACATTCAGGATTTATACAATAATATAGATCCGTTAATGGAGTTTAAACCACCATTTATAGATGTTACAACTTCTAGAGAAGAGTATGTATATATTAATAAAGGCAGCGGTTTGTTAGATAGAAAAATAACTAGAATGAGACCAGGAACTCTAGGTATTTGTGCAGCAATTAAACATAAATATGATGTAGATACTGTACCGCATGTGTTGTGTGGAGGTTTTACAAAAGAAGAAACTGAGTATTTGTTGGTAGATTGTCATTATTTAGGAATAGACAATGTAATGGCGTTGCGAGGAGATGCTATGAGTCATGAAAAATATTTTGAACCCTCTAAAGGTGGGCACAAGTTTGCATCAGATTTAGTGTCTCAAATTAACAGTTTAAATTGCGGAAAATATTTACATGATGTTATAGAAACGACTAATAAGTCCAATTTTTGTATTGGTGTTGCTGGGTATCCAGAGAAACATTTAGAAGCACCATCTTTACAAACCGATTTAAAACGCTTGAAAGAAAAAGTAGATGCTGGGGCAGATTATGTAGTTACCCAAATGTTTTTTGACAATCAGAAATATTTTGCATTTGTAGCAGCTGCAAAAAAAGCAGGAATTAACGTGCCAATTATTCCAGGAATTAAGCCAATAGCTGTAAAACGCCATTTACAAATATTACCACAAGTTTTTAAAATAGATTTACCAGAAAACTTAATTTCTGAGATTGAAAGTTGCAATACAAATAAAGATGTTCGTAAGGTGGGTATCGAGTGGTCAATACAGCAATCTAAAGAGTTATTAGCTGCTGGTGTGCCTGTTTTACATTATTATTCTATGGGTAAAAGTGATA
>CAYWOM010000076.1:0-6835 GCA_964459905.1 uncultured Polaribacter sp.
ATGTTGTGTAAAAGCGCTTTCAAATTCTTCAATTTTAGCATTAAAAATAGCACCACCAGCAGGACCACCTGTATTATTAACCAAGATATGAAACTGCAAATCTGAATTCTCTAAAACTTCTTTTAGTTCCTTTGGGTTCGAAAAATTTGCCACTAAGTAACTATGGCATTGTTCTTTATTGTTTGACAGCTCTGATAAAACTACTTTTAATTTCTCTTCATTTCTTGCAATAAGTGTAACATTTACACCTTCTTTTGCAAGTAAAATTGCCGTCGCTTTTCCTATTCCTTGTGTACTTCCACAAACTAATGCATTTTTGTTTTTTAGTTGTAAATTCATATTTTTTTTTATTCCTACCTAAGCAGAAATCTATTTTTTATTTGATTTATATTTTAAATACCTGCCTACGCAAGAATAGCAACCTACTATTTATTTTTAATAATCATTTGCTTAATCTTAACGGCCTTCTCAAAATGATCTAACTTGTGTGTTTCAATCCACCATTTTGCAACTTCCATTAACAATTTCGGATTGTCATTTTTATTTTTAAAAAATGCATAAAAAGACAAACCAACATTTTCTCCTTTTTTGGCGATTTTAGCATCACAAACTTGTATGATTTTATCTTTAATTTCTTTATTCATCCTTCTTATTTAAAGATTAAATGATTTAAAAATTGAACACAATTATTTAATATTTTAATTCTTCAATCTTTTAATATTTTAATATTTTATACAAATATTTTTAGCTTCTGTAAAAAAACGTAACGCTTCAAAACCACCTTCTCTTCCTACTCCACTATCTTTCGCACCTCCAAAAGGTGTTCTTAAATCGCGTAACATCCAAGTATTAACCCAAACAATTCCTGTTTGTAATTGTTTAGAAAACTGCATGGTTCTGTTTAAATTATTTGTCCATAACGTAGCCGATAAACCATATTTAACATCATTTGCTAATTGCAATGCTTCTTTATCGGTTTTGAATGGCATTATTGTTACAACTGGTCCAAAAATTTCTTCTTGGTTTAATCTACAATTATTGTCCGAAATTTCTATAATTGCAGGTTCTAAGTAATAACCATTTTCACTTCCAAGAACGGCAATTTTATTTCCTCCAAAGAGTATTTTACCACCTTCTTGTGCTGCAATATCTATATAACTTTTTACTTTTTCTAAATGTTCTTTAGAAACTAAAGCGCCAATATCTGTACTTTCTTCTAACGGATTTCCAATGTTTAATTCTGCTACTTTTTTAATGAAATCTTTTTTGAATTGCTCGTATATTTTTTCTTCTACTAAAATTCTACTTCCGCACAGACAAATCTGCCCTTGATTTGCAAATGAAGAGCGAACTGTTGTTGCTAACATTTTATCATAATCACAATCTGCAAATATTATATTCGGATTTTTCCCTCCTAATTCTAAAGACAGTTTCTTAAACATTGGCGCAGCAACTCTGGCAATATGCGCTCCTGTTTTTGTTCCGCCAGTAAATGAAATTGCTTTTATATTTGGATGTTCAACAATTGCTTGTCCTGTTGAAGTTCCTAATCCATGTACAATATTTAAAACACCTTTTGGGAGACCAGCTTCGTTACAGATTTCTCCTAATAAATAAGCGGTCATTGGTGTAATTTCACTTGGTTTTGCAACCACACAATTTCCCGCTGCAATTGCTGGTGCAATTTTCCAAGTAAATAAATACAACGGTAAATTCCAAGGCGAAATACAACCTACAACTCCAATTGGTTGGCGTAAGGTAAAATTAATGGCATTTAAACCAATGCTTTCATGGCTTTCTGACGAGAACTGCGTAATTGCATTTGCGAAAAACTGAAAATTACTTGCTGCTCTTGGAATATCAACTGCTTTTGCCAAACTGATTGGTTTTCCATTATCTTTTGATTCAGCTTCCGATAAAAAATCTAATTTTTCTAAAATTAAATCTGTAATTTTTGATAATATTTTACTTCTTTTCTCTAAAGTAGTATTACTCCAACTTGGAAAAGCGTTTGCTGCTGCTTGGTATGCTTTTTCTACATCTTCTTTTGAAGAGTTTGGAATTTGACCATATACCTCTCCTATTGCTGGATTGTAATTATCAATATATTCTCCTTTTGTTGGATTTACAAATTCTCTATTGATGTAGTTTTGGATTTTCATGGTGTTTTATTAAAAATCTATGCGTCCGTTGGAGCGCAGTCGAGAACATATTAATTATTTGGATTCTATTTATAATAATCCGTCTGACCTTTTTAAAATATAAACAAAATACTTTTTCATAAACAAACCTCTGGGACTATGCTCGAGGGTATATTAGTTAATTATTTTTTTTTATATGCGGTAACCTTAATCTCCACCACCAAATCTGGGTGTGGTAATTGATGCACAGCAACTGTAGTTCTTGTTGGGCCAGTTTCTTTATCAAAAAATTCTGCATATGCTTTATTATAGCCTGCAAAATCATTCATATTTACTAAAAATGTAGAAACATCTACCACATCTTTTATACTTGCACCAACCGTTTTTAAATTACGGTCTATATTTTCTAAAACAGCTTTTGTTTGTAAATAAGAATCCAACTTTTTAGTTCCCATTTCATCAATAATTACAACTCCTGCAATGGTATTATCTGCTCTTCTTGAACTTGTTCCTGAAACAAAAATAAAATCTGCCACAACTTTTACATGTGGATATGCGCCTCTTGGTGTTACTTTTTTTTCTGACATATTATTTTGCTAATTCTAATAATTTTAGTGTTGTTCTTAAATTTCTTGTTGTGGCAATTACATTTTGTTTTTTCTCAATGATAGTATTCGTTAATTTTGTGCTACCAAAACCTGTTGGACAAAATAAATAAACAACATCATTAACTATTTTATAGTTGTCTTCTCCTATATTTTTGACTTCTATTGCTGTTTTTTTTGAAACTTTATTCAAAAATGAAAACGCAACTATTTTTTCATTTTCTATTGAAAAAGGATAGTTTTCTATTGCCTTTTTCAATTCTACATTTGTTCTAATTATAACGGGAACATCAAAACCAAATTTATCTTTAATTCCTTTTTTTATTATATCACAAATTACGTTTTTTTCTAAATCTGATTCTAAAATAATATTTCCACTTTGAATATAGGTTTGTACATTTTGAAAATTAAGTATCGCTAATAATTCACGTAAATCTACCATCAAGATTTTATTTTTTCCTGATACGTTTATTCCACGTAATAAAATAATATATTTTTTCATTTACATTCCTGCAATTTTATCTTCTTGTAAAATAGTATTTGTTTCTTTAATAACTTTATCTAAAATGACCTTTAATTCTTCTTTTGTCATCTCTAAATGCGTGTGAATAGTATCGTCTGCAATTAAATTTAACAACGCCTTGTCTTGCGCTCTTCCTCTTTTCATTGCTTCATTATAACCAATATTTTCATTAAAAGTTACCAAAGAATATTTAGAGGAGTATTGAGTTGGAAACGTCTTTTCTAAATCCATTTCTATCTTTCTTTTTTCTTTGAAAAGTGGATTCGCAACATGATCTTTCATCTCATGAAAATTATCGATTGCTAAATCTGCAATAGAATCTACATCGTGTTTTCTGGCTTTTTGATATGCTTTAAAAACAGTTTTCCAATCACCTAAATCTTCATTTAAAATTTCATCTAACACAAAAACATCTTCGAAAGAAGCGTTCATTCCTTGTCCATAAAAAGGTACAATTGCATGCGAAGAATCTCCAATTAAAAGCGTTTTATCTTGATAATACCAAGGGCTACATTTTATGGTTCCTAAAGGACCTGTTGGGTTATTAATAAATTCCTCTTTTATATTAGGGATTAACGCCAACGCATCTGGAAATTCTTTCTCGAAAAATTCGGTAATTTTTTCTTTGGATGTTAAATTTTCGAAATTAAATTCTCCTTCATCATAACTTAAAAAGAGTGTTACGGTAAAACTACCATCCATATTTGGCAATGCAATTAGCATAAAATCGCCACGAGGCCAAATATGTAAATGACCTTTACTTATTTGATGATTTCCGTCTTTATTTGCCGGAATTTCTAATTCTTTGTAACCGTGATTTAGATAGTTTTGAGAGTAACTAAATAAGAATTTACGTTCTGAAACATAGCTTTTACGTAATGATGAACCTGCACCATCTGCTCCAAAAATTACATCTGCATTTACGGTAAATTCTTCTTTTGTTTTATAATCTTTAAAAAGGACTACTCTGTTTTCTATGTCAACATTTTTACATTTTTTATTAAAATAAATGTTTACATTTTCGTGTTTTTCTGCTTCCGATAATAAAATTCCATTTAAATCGCCACGTGAAATTGAGTTGATATATTCTCCTTCTCTACCAGAATAATTAGAAGAAAAGGTGTTTCCTTTTGTATCATGCATTAATCTGCCATACATTGGAATACAAATTTCTCTTGCTTTTTCTTCCATTCCGCATAAACGTAAGGCTTTTAAACCTCTATCTGACAATGCTAAATTGATGGATCTTCCTGCAGAAATATCTACAGTTCTTAAATCTGGTCTACTTTCATAAACGTCAACTTTGTAACCTCTTTGTGCTAATCGTAATGAAAGTAAACTTCCGCACAAGCCGGCCCCTATAATTACTATTTTATCTTTTTTATTCATATTTTTCCTGAACTTGTTTCAAGATCTTTTTAATTTAAATTCCTTTTTATTTCATAAGAAACTGAAATAAATTCAGTTTAACTATTTTACAATAACGTTTGTAAAATAGTTACCATTCTATACACATCTTCAAAAGAATTATATAATGGTACCGGTGCACAACGTATAACATCTGGTTCTCGCCAATCGGTTATAATATTGTTTTCTGTTAATTTTTTATGCAAATTTTTATCGGCATTTTTTACTTGAATAGACAATTGGCAACCTCTTTCTTTTGGGTTTGTTGGTGTGATAATTTTTATGTCTTTAGAACCAATTTCATTGATTAAAAACTCAAAATAACCTGTTAGTTTTTCTGATTTTTGACGCAAAGCATCCATCCCTACCTCATCAAACATATCTAAAGATGCTTTTATTGCTGCCATCGATAATATTGGCGGATTACTTAATTGCCAACCCTCTGCTCCTTCCATTACATCAAATGGTTGTCTCATGTTAAAACGAGTAGCTTTATTATGATTCCACCAACCAGCAAAACGTGGCAAGTCTTTACTTTTTGCATGTTTTTCGTGCACAAATAAGCCTGCTAAACTTCCTGGACCAGAATTTAAGTATTTATAAGTACACCACGCTGCAAAATCCACACCAGAATCGTGTAAATTTGGTTTAATATTTCCTGCTCCATGTGCCAAATCGATTCCAACTATACAGTTTTTTGAATGCCCAATTTCTGCAATTTTTTTAATATCTAAATATTGACCCGTATAATAATTTACGCCGCCAATTAATAACAAAGCAATTTCATCACCTTGTTCTGCGACAATAGTTTCTAAATCTTCGATGTTTAATAATGCTGAATCTTTTCTTGGTTTCCATTCAATAAGGTCGTCATCTGTAAAACCATGAAATTTTAGTTGAGATTGTACCGCATATCTATCCGATGGAAAAGCATCGGACTCTATAACAATTTTATATTTTGTTTTTGTAGGTCTGTAAAACGAAACCATTAACAAATGTAAATTTGTTGTTAAGGTATTCATTACCACAACTTCAATTGGTTTTGCACCAACTATTTTTGCCATTTTATGGGTTAATAATTCATGATAATCTAACCATGGATTCTTTGCTTCAAAATGACCTTCTACACCCAAATTTGCCCAATCTTCTAATTCTTGATTGATATATTCTTTTGTAGATTTTGGTTGAAGTCCTAACGAATTTCCTGTAAAATAGAACCAATCGTCTCCGTTTTTGTCTTTCGGAATATGAAATCGATTTCGTAAAGAAGAAAGTTTATCTTCTTTATCTTGTTGTTTAGCGTACGCTAACGAATTTTGATATTGCATCTCGTAAAAAATGATTTACTTCAAATATAAAACAATACTATTGAGAATTCAATTTTTTGAGTTTTGATTTTTTGTACTTTAGCTGAAAATATTTTATTAATGAAATTTGTAAAACCTTTTACACTACTAATTTTGATTCTTTTGATGTCTTGTAAAAATGACACAAAAATAATTAACGAACTTCAAAATATTTATTCTAATTTAAAGATAACTTTTGCTCCTGATAAAAGAGTAGAATTGTTTGATATTAATTTCGAAATAGTAGATAATCAACTTATTTTAGAAGGAGAGACAACTACTAAAAAGGCTTTCTCTATTCTTTTAGATAGTTTAAAAAACAGAAAACTAGCATTTACAAATAATGTTCGTGTTTTACCTGATATTGCTGTTGGAAACCAACAATTTGCAGTAGCAAGAAATTCAGTTATAAACATTCGTTCTAAACCAAAACATTCTGCAGAATTAGGCACACAAGGTTTGTTAGGAATGTCTTTAAAAGTATTGGATAAAAAAGGAGATTTTTATAAAATTCAGACTCCTGACAATTATATTTCTTGGGTTGATAAAGGTGGAATTAAGAGAATGAATAAAGGCGAATTTGATGCTTGGAATAATCATAAAAAAATAATATTTACCAAGAATTTTGGATATGTTTATACTGATAAAAATGATGAGTCAAAAATTGTTTCTGATATTACTTTAGGAGGTTTATTGCAATATATTTCAGAAGACAAGGAGTTTTACAATGTAAAATACCCTGACAATAGAACTGGTTTTATTAAAAAAAGTGAAGCTGTTTATTTTGCTTTGGTTTTAAAAGAAAAAAAGGAG
>CAYWOM010000077.1:0-6802 GCA_964459905.1 uncultured Polaribacter sp.
TTGTGTTTCTAAACTTTTTTTTTCTTCTAAAGATTGGTAATTGTATTTTAAAATTTTCAAACTGCTTGTCAATGCTACAATTAACAACACACAAATTAAAATTACAGAGGCGCTTTTGGTTAGCGTTGGCATTTGTTGAAATTCTAAATTAAAAAAAAAGACAAAACCAAAAGCAACCGTCATTAAAACACCTGTTGTTACAAAAACTGCAGTATAAAAAGAATACAAAATAAACTGTTTGTATTTTTTAGTTAGCAAATATTTAGGGATTAAATCATACATAAAAACATAAGACGCTACAATAGAAATACTGCTTAAAAGTATAGAAAACCAAAATAAAAACGAAATATTAGAAGTACCAACACTAAAAAAAATATAGAAAAAAAACCATACTAAAAACCAAAAAAGGAAATGAAGCACTACTTTTTTAACAATAAAAAACAGGTTTTTTTGCATGTTGCAAAATAAAAAAAACAAGTTAATTAATTTATAAATAGCGTTAAAATACCAATTTCAGTATCTAAATAACACTATTTGTCCTCGAAAACAAATCTCTGGGTATTTAGTTAATAGCTCTTGTTATAATTATTATTCTAATAGAAGCAAGAACTTAAAAACAAACGCTTTTTTGTAGAAGCCCTAAAAAAAAGGTTCATTCATCGCAAATAAACTTTAAAACATATATTTACAAATATATTTGACTCGAATTTAAAAATAAATACTATGCATTTAATTAACGAAGGTGGTCCATTATTTATGATAACGCTACTTATTTTACTAATTATCACTATTATTTTTATTACCAAGAGCTTAAAAAATAACAACACTAAAAATCTAGAACTCTTAAAATCCATTAGTTTATTTGCCTTAGTTTTTGGTTTTTTTGGATTTATTTTGGGCCTAATTAACGCTTTAGATATGATTTCTGACACTACAAATATTGCGCCTGGAATGTTAGCTGGCGGCTTTAAACGCGGAATTTTATCGCCAACTTTAGGAACTTTTATCTTTTTAATTGGTAGGTTGGGCGTAATTGTAATTACTTGGGTAAAGAAAGAGTAAGTTTTTGCTATTTCATTAAAATACCCATTTCATTCTTTTTGAAATGGGTATTTTTGTATTTATAAAAAATAGTAAATTTTGAATAGAAAAATAAAATTATTATGGGATTTTAGAGGTCCAGATGCAGCAGAAACCGCCAAACACCATACTGTACATTTAAGAGAATTTGCAACACTAGAAGGTCTTAATTTTTATGAAATTGATGTTAAAGAACTCAACCCAATGTTAGTTACTGCTTTTATTAGTGTCGATGAAAAAGACATGAAAACTTATAGAGACGCATTAAAACCACATCGTGGAGAAGTTGGGTAGTTTGGTTTATTTCTAAATTTATTTTAATAACTTGGCCAAGTAATTTATATTAAAGATAAAAACTAATGAAAAGTAATAATTTAATTTTAAGTATTATTTTAATATTTATTTCGTTGAATGTCTATTCTCAAACCTCAACTAATTTTCCTAAAAACGCAAAAAAAGGATATATATTTTGTTATAATAATGAGACAAAAGAATGGACGAAAATAAATGCTGAATTATTAAAAATAAAAAAAGAAGGTAAACTTGAGGCATTTCAATATAAATTAAAAAATTTAAAATACGATGTTGATATAACAAATTGCATAGATAAAAAAACAACGGAAGCTTTTGAAGCAGAAAAAGAAAGGCTAAAAAACAAAAAAAAAGATAACCGTAAAACAAGACGTTTAAAACGAAAGAAAAAAGCGTTTAAATAAAGACATTATTCCAAAAAATAGGTTAGCTTTAAAAAGCTACCTCCACTTAATACCACAACCCATACTTGGTTTTTGATTTTCTAAAACAGGTTTATTTTCTAAGACCTTGTCTAAAGATGCTCTCATATCTTTTCCGGTAACGGGTTTTCCGTTTCCGGGTCTAGAATCGTCTAATTGTCCGTGATAAACAGCGTTTAAATTTTTATCAAAAACATAAAAATCTGGCGTACAAGAAGCATCATAAGCTTTTGCCACTTCTTGAGTTTCATCAAATAAATACGGAAAAGGATACTTTACATCTGCGGCAAGTTGCTTCATTAATTCTGGCGAATCTTCTGGATATTTATCAACATCATTCGCACTTATTGCTATAAATTTTATTCCTTTTTGTTGATACTCATTTGCCATTTTTACCAACTCATTATTTACATGAATTACAAACGGACAATGATTACAAATAAACATAATAACAGTGCCTTTTTTACCTTTTAACTCATTTAAAGAATACAATGTATCATTAATTGTATTGACTAATTTAAAATCAGGAGCTGCAGTTCCTGCTGTAAATTCATTTGATGCTGTTAATGCCATTTTATATGGTTTTGTTTATTATTTTTTGGTTTGTCATTACCAGAAACGAAGCAATCTATTTATTTAGAGAGATTATAGTTCCTTGCAAAAACGGTTATATGCAATATTATTCTGCCAAAGCCTTTGCGCAAATATACCCGCCAGTCCAAGCATTTTGAAAGTTAAATCCGCCAGTTACCGCATCAATATTTAAAACTTCACCCACAAAAAATAGGTTTTTATGTTCTTTACTTTCAAAACGTTTAAAATTTATTTCTTTTAAAGCTACCCCACCTGCGGTTACAAATTCTTCTTTAAATGTGGTTCTACCGTTTGCGTTATAAATACCTTTTGTTAACTGATTTGCTAAATTTTCTAATTGTATATTATTTAAGTCTGCCCAATTTTGAGTTTTAGAAATAGTAGAAAACAACACAAAACGCTCCCAAAGTCTCTTGGATATTTCTGTAAAAGGCGATTTTAAAATTACTGTTTTTCGGGGTTCTTTCTTCTTTAAATTCAGTAAAACATTTAGCACTTTATCTGTTGGTCTAGACAACCAATTTACCCGAACATTGTATTGATAGTTTTTCTCTGCTAAAATACGAGCACCAAAAGCAGATAATTTTAAAACTGCCGGCCCACTCATTCCCCAATGAGTAATTAACAAAGGTCCCGAAGCTTCTAGTTTTGTATCAACAATTTCTACAGTTGCATTTGGCACAGAAGTTCCTAATAAATCTACCAACCTTTTATCGTTAATATTAAAGGTAAATAAAGACGGAACAGGTGCTACAACAGAATGATTTAATGTTTTACACAATTCCCAAACTTTTTTAGAACTTCCTGCAGCAATAACCACTTTATCGGCTATAAAATCTTTTTCTTTTGTGTTAATAATCCATTTATTTTCTTGTTGATAAACAGCATTTACTCCGCAGTTTGTAAACACTTTTATTGCTAACTTATCAACAGCTTTTTGAAAACAATCTATAATAGCTTGACTTGTATTTGCTTCTGGAAAAACACGATTATCTGCTTCTATTTTTAACGGCACACCTCTATCATCAAACCATTCAAAAGTATCGCCTGTCATAAATTGATGAAAAGGACCTAATAATTCTTTTTCTCCTCTTGGATAAAATTTTACCAGTTCTTTTGGCTCAAAACAGGCATGTGTTACATTGCATCGTCCACCACCAGAAATTTTTACTTTTTGCAAAACATCTTTTCCTTTCTCTAAAATTACAACTTCTAAATCTGGGTTATTTTCTTTGGCGTTTATGGCTGTAAAATATCCAGCTGCACCTCCTCCAATAATTACTATTTTTTTCATTTTTTTATGGTATCAGTTCTAGCAATTCTAATTTTTTTTATCAAAATTGTATCAAAAAAATTTTTTAAGCCTCCCGACTGCGCTAGAAGATATATTTAGTTAGTTAATTATCAGATCGAGCGCAATAGAGACCTGAAATTTGTTATAAAATTATTTCTGAATATGGTAAAACAGTTTTAAATCCTTTCTTTTTAAAATAGCTTGGTGTTTCTTTATTTCCGGTAGCTAACACAAAATCGCCACCCCAAGCTCCTAAACTTTTTATTGCCCCAAAATAATCTGAAAACAGTTTTTCTTTTACCGGTTTTATCTTGATAATTGAGCTGATAATTTGCTCATGTTCGCTAATTAATTCTTTAAATACTTTTATTGAATTTGCTTTTAAAAATGCATCTGAAAGATTAGAAATTCTTTCAATCTCTTTAAGATAGTTTTTACCGCTTTCTCTAAACTTTGCGATTCCTTTTTTAGAATCTTGTTTCTGATTTAAATGTACAAAAAACAATTTTTCTTTAAAACTAGGGTTAAATTCGACTTGCTTAATAATTGGCATGCTCTTTTTAATCTGATAAAAAATTGGTGTGTTATTTTGCGCACAAGCAATATCATAACCACTTCCTTTAAAAGAGTTCCACAAAAGTGTAAAAGCATCTACTTTTGCCCAACTTGCAATAGAATTTATTACTGTTGATGAGCTCCCTAAACCCCAATCTCTTGGAAAACTAAGTGCTGTTTTTACAACAAAGCCATTTTTAGTTTCTAAAAAAGCAGGATTTAAACGTTTTGCTTCTTTTAAAATAGCTAACAAGGTTTCTGCAATAATTTCTGCATTTCCTTCTTTATCAGCATTAAAAGTACAACTTGTTAAACGTAACTTTTGTAAATCGAAAACAGCTTCAAACCAACATTCTTTAGTGTTTGTAAAGCTACCCCAAATTAATTGCGATTCTTCTATTTTTTCAACAATTAAATCTTGCCCAAATTTTGTGGGCAAGGCTAAAGATTTTGCGCCATCTAACACTAGGTATTCTCCTGTTAATAATAATTTTCCGTTAGAATAATAATTTTTCAAATTTGTTATTTTTTTCAACAATAAATTTTATTGCATCATATACAATGGGTTGAAACCAATTGTTAAACTATGCCAAATTGTTTAAAATGATGTGTAAAATGTTTTTCATGAAATTTTTTCCAATATTGGTAATCTAATTCCCCAAAAAACGGATGATTTTCTTTTTTTGATGTTTTAAAGTGGGTTTCAAAATTTATAATTTGTTGCACCAAATCGTTCATCGAATCTTTAATTGTTTTAAACTTTACAGGCATTGGTTCTTCAGACAACATTGGTGCTTTAAAACCAACTTGTAACTCGCCTTCTGTATCTAAAAATGCTTTTCTTCTAGTTGATTTTTCATCTTCAACAAAATAATTTGCATTAACAGTTCCGTTAGAAATTTGTAGTAAAAAACTTAAATGCTCAATCATTTGCTGACTGTTCATTTTACCAAAAATAGGTTTTGTATCGGGTTTTAATGTTGATAATTTAGCGCAAATTTCATCCGTATTTAAAAAAGAAATCCAATTTATTAATGGCTTTCTTAAAGCATTAAACTTTGTAACTACCGCAGAATGCGAAACTGTTCTTTTATCAAAATAATTAGTAATTTCTACTTTTTCGGTTTCGGTTGCTGCTAATTGATTTAAAATATTCTGCAAATGCATTTTCATGTGTCCGTACTGAATACCTTTGGTTGTTAAGGCTCTTAATGCCGCAAAATTCTGTGCTAAGCCTGCTGCTGCCATAATTTGCATTAAGGTTCTTGCAGATGGTTTTTGCAACATTTCTAAAGAAATTTTTGCCATTGGATGCAAGGCTGTTAAACCACCAACAGTTCCTAAAGCCAATGGAATTTCAATCCAAAATTTAAAAACACCATCGTCTATGGTACAGTGCGATAAACTGGTATATTGCCCAGAACGCGCTGCATACGAATGTGCACCTGCTTCAATGGCTCTAAAATCGTTACCCGTAGCTAAAACAACCGCATCAATTCCGTTCATTATGCCTTTATTATGAGTAACTGCTCTATAAGGCTCAACCTCTGCAATTTTAACTGCTTGGTAAAATTTTTCTGCAAATTTTTGTGGATTTTCTCCACCTAAGTCTTCAATTGTACAACTTACTTCGGCCCTTACTAAACATTCTGGAACGTAATTAGAAAGAATACTCATTACAATTTCTATGTCTTCTTTTTCAAACTTTTTAGCAATAACCTCTAAACAAGAATTTATAAAGTTTGCACCCATAGAATCTTTGGTTTCGAAGGTTGTGTGCAATTGGTAATAATTAGCCAATTTATGGGTTTGATCTACCAATTTAATATCTAAAATTCCGCCACCACGTTTTTCCATATTTTTAGTAATGGAAGCTGTAGCTGCAAATAATTCTGTTTTGTTTTTATTAAAATAGGTTTCTAATTCGTTTTTATCTCCGGCATACATAAAATGTACTTGCCCTATTTTGGTTGTTCCTAAAACGGTGGTTTTAAAACCGCCTCTTGTGCTCCAAAATTTTGCAACTAAAGAAGCAGCTGCAACCACAGAACTTTCTTCTACTACCATAGGAATTACGTAAGTTCTATTATTTATAATAAAATTTGGCGCAACACCATAAGGCATGTAAAAATTAGAAATGGTGTTTTCTATAAAATCGTCATGAAGCTGTTGTAAATTAGCATCAAGATTCCAATATTGCTTAATAATGTTAATGGTTTCAGGCTTATTGTTAAAGTAATTTTCTGTTAACCACTGTATTTTTTGTTCTTTGGTAAACTTAGAAAAACCAGATATAATTTTGCTCATTTAAGTGTATATAGACTAATAACAACAAATATAATTTAAAGGATTAACATAGTTCATAGATATTCGAAAAAGTGCTTTGTAAAAATTATATGTGTAGCAATTTGTAATGAACCTAAAAAATTAACAATACATTAATAATAAAACACTAAAATACCTATTTTTTTTAACAAAAATTAACAAATAATCAATAAATAATAGCTTTTAATGATTATTTCATAATAAAAACTAATTAAAAACA
>CAYWOM010000078.1:0-6756 GCA_964459905.1 uncultured Polaribacter sp.
TCTTCCATAGTATCACTCATTTTTGGCATGGTGATTATGGTCGCCTTGATTCCTGATGTATCGATATTTTGTGTAGTCTTATCTTCTACAACTGGAACTTCAGTTTCCCCTTGGGCTTCATTCTCAGCAGGTGCTGCACCCTCGGTAAGCAGATGGGCAAATTCTTCTCCTTCCTCTCCTATTACAGCCAAGATGCCATCGACGGGTACCACGGCTTTCTCATCTACCCCAATATGGAGCAATACTCCATCCCAATAAGACTCGAATTCCATCGTAGCTTTGTCGGTCTCGACTTCTGCAAGAACGTCTCCTGATGCTACTTTATCTCCAACTTTTTTTAACCAAGTAGCAACAGTTCCGTCTGTCATTGTATCACTTAAACGTGGCATAGAAATTACTTGAACTCCTTCTGGAATAGAAATATTAGAACTTGAAACTTCTTCTGCTTTAGTTTCTACAACAGTTGCTGTTGTTTCCTTTTTTTCTGATTTGGAATCTCCATTTAAATGCGCAGAAATATCTTCTCCTTCTTCACCAATAATGGCTAATAAAACATCTACAGGAGAGGTTTCTCCTTCTTGAACACCAATGTATAATAAAGTTCCTTCATGAAAAGATTCAAATTCCATAGTAGCTTTATCGGTTTCAATTTCAGCTAAAATATCGCCTTCTTCAATTTTATCTCCAACACTTTTTAACCATTTTGCCACAACACCTTCTTCCATGGTGTCGCTTAAACGCGGCATATTTACAACTGTAGCCATATTTTAACTTATAAAAGGATAATCTTCTTGTTCATAAACCATATCATACAATTGTTGTGTTTCTGGATATGGAGATTCTTCTGCGAATTTTTCACATTCTTTAACCATTTCCTTTACTTCTTTGTCAATTGCAGTAATTTCTTCTTGTGTAGCGTACTCTTTTTCTAAAATAATATCTTTTATTTGTGTAATAGGATCTATTTTTTTGTATTCTTCAACTTCATCTTTAGTTCTATAATGTTGCGCATCAGACATCGAGTGACCTCTATATCTATAAGTCTTCATTTCTAAAAATGTTGGTCCATCTCCACGTCTTGCTCTTTGTATTGCTTCGTCTATTGCTTCTGCAACTTTAATAGGGTTCATAGCATCTACTGGTCCACAAGGCATTTCATAACCCAAACCTAGTTTCCAAATATCTGTATGATTTGCTGTTCTTTCTACTGAAGTTCCCATAGCGTAACCGTTGTTTTCAACAATAAAAATTACGGGTAATTTCCATAACATTGCCATGTTAAAAGCTTCGTGTAAAGAACCTTGTCTTGCAGCACCATCACCAAAACAAGTTAAGGTAACAGCATCACTTCCTTTATATTTATCTGCAAATGCAAGTCCTGCACCTAAAGGTATTTGTCCACCAACAATACCATGACCACCGTAAAAACGAAATTCTTTAGAAAATATGTGCATAGAACCACCCATTCCTTTCGAAGTTCCTGTGACTTTACCATACAATTCTGCCATCACTTTTTTAGGGTCTTCTCCCATACCTATTGGCTGAACGTGATTTCTATATGCCGTAATCATTTTATCTTTCGATAAATCCATTGCATGCAATGCGCCTGCCAAAATAGCTTCTTGACCGTTGTATAAGTGTAAAAAACCTCTTACTTTTTGTTGAATGTAAACTGATGCTAGTTTGTCTTCGAATTTACGCCAGAAAAACATGTCTTTGTACCAATCTAGATAGGTTTGCTTGGTGATTTTTTTCATTCTAATTATTGTTATTTATAATGTAGATTATAGGTTTGCGTTTTTAATACTGAATTACAAAAATAGCGGTTTTAAATAGAATAAAAAAACTAGGTTTTATGAATTTAACTCAAACGTTTTCGTGGTCTTTTATTTATCCTTAGCAATTACTATTGTAGCTTTAGCGCCCGTTGCTAAATTCCATTCGTTAGAAGATAATAATACTCCTTTATCATTATATACTTTAAAGGCGGCGGTATTTGGGCCAGAAGTTCCTTGGTTTAAGGCTTTAAAAGCTATTTTATTAAGACCAACTTCTAAAGGAATAGAAAATTTTTTATAACGTTGTTCTAAAACTATGTTTACAATTTCAGGAATATCATTTACAAGAACGCTTACTCGATCTCCGTCTGGGTACTGAAAATCTCTACATATAATATTTACACTATTGGAATTGGTTCTAAAGCTACCCAAATCTTGATCTATTTTAGGGTAAACATATTGACCACTTATTTTTTTGAAAGACTTTAAAAAACGGGCTTCACTTATTTTTTTTTGTGAAATTATACCTTTGTTATTTAAATTTTCTTCTTTTTGATTCTTTTTTAATTTTTCTTGCTCTTTTGTGTATGCTTTTTTAAAGCCACTTGTGCCGTCTAATTCTATAGAATTAGGTTTTATTGATTCTTTAGAGTTCGTTAAAACAATTGCTTTTATTTTTCCTTTGTCACTGCTGCCATTACTATTATCTAATTGGGCAGAGATTTGTATGGTGAAAAATACACAGCTTATTAAAAAGAAAAATTTATTTTTTGACTCCATTTTTTTATTTATTTCTAAACTATCTGTCAACAAATATAATGCCGATTTTTTATTGAAATTGTTTACAAAGCGTTAAACTTACTATTCTATCGGGAAATTAAAATATGTTTTTAAAAAAGGCTCATTTTTTAATGTAAAATGCCACCACTCATTATTGTAAGGCTTAAAACCATTTTCTAACATTATTTTACGCAGATAGAAACGGTTTTTTTTCTGAATCTTTGTAATTTTTTCATGGAAAGGATGAGATTGTTGTCCAAAAAAATCATACGGACTTCCCATATCTAATTCTTTGCCTGTTTTTAAATCTACAATGGTTAAATCTACTGTGCTACCTCTTGTATGACCCGATTTTGAAGCGATATAACCCAAATTAAATAATTGAGATTTTGGTATTTTAGGATAGTATTCCTTTTTCATTAATGTATCTTCTAAAACTTTTGCCCAGCGTACAAAATGATTTACAGCGCGTTGAGGTCTGTAGGCATCAAAAATTTGTAAACTTAATTTCTTTCTGGCTAAAATTTGCTGAATTATTTTTAATTTTTTAGCAGTTTCTAAAGTAGTAACTACACAATTATTACGGTAACCATCAATTGGTTTTCCTATAAAATTATTGTTTGTGTAATAGCGTAAATCAGATTGTATAGAGCTGTCTATGTCATCTAAATACACAAAACCTTCTGGTAGATTTTGTGTGAAAGCAGAAAAATTCATCAATAATAAAAATAGAAAGCATATTTTTTTCATACTTCAAAAGTACTTAAAATTAAAATTATTAGTTAGTTTTGATATTAATTTATGAAAGAACTTACACTTACAACACCCGCACTTTTATTTTCTGCAATTTCTTTAATAATGTTGGCGTATACCAACCGATTTTTAGCCTACGCTTCTGTAATTAGAAATTTGCATGATATTTATTTACAAAAAAAAGAGGCTTCTTTATTACGACAAATAAAGAATTTAAAACTCCGTTTAAACCTAACAAGATGGATGCAGATATTTGGAATTACAAGCTTGTTATTCTGTGTTTTAACAATGTTTTTAATATACATACATCAACAAGTTATTGCAGGTTGGATTTTTGGTTTTGCCCTTATTTTATTAATAATTTCCTTGGCACTTTTAATAAAAGAGATTCAAATCTCTGCACAAGCCTTGCAACATCATATAGCTGATATCGAAGAACATTTAGAAAATAAATAGGTTTTTAACCATTATATGTACATCTATTTTTATCTTTTTTTTTTAGATAATTTAGAAGTTGTAATTTATTCCTATATTAGATTTATAATAGTCTAACAAAATAGTTGCTAAAATGAAAATAAACTCGAACATTACAAAATATTTTTTTTTATTTACGGTAAGCATTTTTTTTGCATCTTGTTTAACAAACGTAGAAGAAGATGGCGAAGTAATAATGGATTCTTGTGCAGATATTACCTTTTCTGCTAAAATAAAACCAATTATAGATGCAAACTGTGTGGAATGTCATAGAAGTGGCGGTAATTCGCCAAATTTAACTACGTATACATCAATTAACTTAAATTCAAATAATGTAAAAGAAGCGGTTGCAAGTAGAAGAATGCCACAAGGAACTGCACTAGCGCAAGAAGATATAGATGCCATTGTTTGTTGGGTTAACGCGGGCGCTTTAAATAATTAAATTTTAGATATGACAAAAAAAAAGATACTTATTGTTGTGCTGTTTACAGTAATTATTGGCGCTTTTATAGCTTATAAAATATACAACAAACCACATGTTAATGTTTCTGAAACAAAACCTTACATTACTTTAACAGCAGATAAAATTATAAATGATTTTTCTTTGGATGAAACTGCTGCAAATACAATTTATTTAGACAAAATAATTGAGGTAAAAGGTACTGTTCTAGAGCTTAAAAATGAGAACGGAAAAGGGATTATTACCTTAAAAACAAATGATGATTTTGGGAATGTTATTGGTCATTTATCAAGTAAATCAACTAAAAAAATAAATACCTTAAAAGAAGGACAAGCCATTACCTTAAAAGGAGTTTGTACAGGATATTTAATGGATGTAATTCTAATAAAATGCGAATTAATTAATTAAAAAATAAGTTATGAAAACTATTTACACATTTTTATGTTGTTTCTTATTTATTGGTGTTACCAATTCTCAAGGAAAATTTTTAACAAAAAACGGGGCTATCACCTTTTTTTCTTCTGCAGTTGTAGAAGATATTAAGGCAGATAATAATCAAGTTTTAAGTATTGTAGATGCCGCAACAGGTAAAATGGCAATTTCTATTTTAATGAAATCTTTTTTGTTTAAAAAAGCGTTAATGCAAGAGCATTTTAATGAAAACTATGTAGAGTCTGATATCTATCCAAAAGCTACTTTTAAAGGAACAATTTTAAATTTCGAAAATTTAAAAAGTACAGAAAGTAAAACACAAGTTAAAGGACTAATTACCATACATGGTGTTTCTAAAGAAATAACCATAGACGCAATTTTTACAAAGTTAAAAGATACTATTTTAACAAAAGGTAGTTTTATGCTAGCATTAGCAGACTTTAATATTAAAATTCCGGCAGTAGTTGCAAACAACATTGCCAAAGAAATTAAAGTTACATTCGAATTTAACCATATTCCATACAACAAGAAATAAGGCAATGAAAAAAATATTCCTAACCATTTTTTTAATTATTGTTAGTATTCAGGTAAATGCCCAAGACGATTTATTAGATCTTTTAGATGCTGAAACACCGAAAAAGGATACTATTGTAACAGCTACATTTAAAGGTACACGAATCTTAAACGGACATTCTATAGAAAACAGAAAAGACAAAGAATTAGAGTTTATAATATCACATAGATTTGGGAGAATAAATTTAGGTTTTGATGAGCTTTTTGGTTTAGATCAATCTAATATTAGGTTTGCTCTAGAATATGGTATAACAGATAACTTAACTGCTGGTTTAGGAAGAAGTAGTTTTGAGAAAACCTATGATGGTTTTTTAAAATACAGTTTAATAAAACAAAGAAAAGGAGAAAAGGCGTTTCCTTTTGCGGTATCGTTTTTTGGATCTATTGCTGCCAAAACAATTAAAGATTATGATCCCGAAAATAAAAGAACCTTTGCAGAAAGTTTGTTTTATGTTGGGCAGGTTTTAATTGCTAAAAAAGTAAGTAAATCTTTTTCTTTTCAAGTAACACCAACTTATGTACATAGAAATACGGTAAAAAAAAATGCAGACCCTCATGATATTTTTGCAGTAGGTTTAGGAACCCGAATAAAATTAAGTAAAAGAGTTTCATTTAATAGTGAATATTATGTGGCTTTTAACGAATCTAAATCTATAAACGCTAGAAACTCATTAGCATTTGGTGTAGATATAGAAACTGGCGGACATGTGTTTCAGCTTATTTTATCGAACGCAATTACTATGATAGAAAAAAGTTTTATTACCGAAACAACAGGTAACTTTTTTGGAGGTGATATTCACTTTGGATTTAACATTTCTAGAACTTTTTAAGGTTGATGAAATTAAAATCATTTATCTTTTAAGAAAGTTGTGTCTTCTATAAAGGTAGTTGTTAAATGTGTTTTATAACCAAAAAAAAATATCATAATATATTAGGTATATCACAAAGAAAAACGAGCAATTTGCTCGTTTTTATAGTTTTAGAAAGAAAAAAAAGTTATTGTTTCTCACTAGCTTTTATATCGCTTACATATTTTTGAAAACGTTTTCCGTAAATAGAACTTTTAACTTTTTCTGTTAAAGAATTGTTTACTGTGTCTAACATTTTTAAACTAGCGTCATACATTTCTGTTAAGCCTATATATGCAGCAGCTTCAGAATCTGCATTTGAAATGGCAAAGTTGGTTGTGTATAAAATTCTTCTTTTAGTTAGTTTTAAATAGTCTTTTTCTAATTGGCTAATTAAAGCTTTTAATTAGTTTGGAGAAGGGAGGGAGGGGCTAATAATAGTACGTCCAAAGGTTATATAAAATTAGTCTATGGTGGAGACATCTGACGGTTGGTCTATAGGTATTTATAATCTAATGTCGACCCAAATCCTTAAATAAACACTAGATAAATTTCTGCGTATGTGTAAATGTAATCCACTTTGGATGGATAGATGGATAGATGGATAGATGGATAGATAGATGGATAGATGGATAGATGGATAGATGGATAGATGGAT
>CAYWOM010000079.1:0-6726 GCA_964459905.1 uncultured Polaribacter sp.
AAAAATCAAACAGATAGTTATGCACATGTTATGGTTTATGGTGAGTTTATACAGCAACCACAGGTTGATTTATGTAAAATATTAGCATCAACTTTACCAGAAAATTTATCAACCGTTTATATTACAAATTCTGGAACAGAAGCTACTGAAGGTGCTTTAAAACTTGCAAAAAGAGTTACAGGAAGAGCAGAAATTATTGCTGCAAAAAACTCATATCACGGTAACACACAAGGTGCAATGAGTGTTTCTGGTGTAGAAAGACAAAATGCAGCTTTTAGACCTTTAATTCCTGGAATTCGTTTCATAGAATTTAATAATGCTGATGATTTATCAAAAATAACCAACAAAACTGCTGCGGTAATATTAGAAACTATACAAGGTGGAGCCGGTTTTATTCAACCAAAAAACAATTATTTAGCGAATGTAAAAAAACGCTGCGAAGAAGTAGGTGCTTTATTAATTCTTGATGAAATACAAACTGGAATTGGAAGAACAGGAACTTTCTGGGGATTTGAAAACTACAATGTTATACCAGATATTATTATTACCGGAAAAGGTTTGGGAGGCGGAATGCCAATTGGTGCTTTTATTGCTTCTTTTAAAAATATGAGCTTACTAAAAGACAATCCTAAATTAGGTCATATTTCTACTTTTGCAGGAAACCCAATAATTGCAGCAGCTGGCTTTGCAACTGTGCAAGAAATAATTAATACTAACTTAATTACGGAAAGTTTACGAAAAGAAAAATTGATTCGAAAACAACTACAGCACCCTGATGTAAAAGAAATTAGAGGCAAAGGATTAATGTTAACCGCAATTGTAGAAACGCCAGAATTGGCCGCAAAAATTATTCATCAATGTTTAAAAAACGGACTAATTCTCTTCTTTTTATTATTTGAAGGAAAAGCGATGAGGATAACGCCACCACTTACAATTTCTGATGAAGAAATAACTGAAGGTTGTGCTATTTTACTAAAATCTATTAATGAAGTTTTAAAGTAATTTTTTAAACAATTTAAGTTTTAAAACCAATGAAATCTTAGTTTTAAATAACATTTCTCCAAAAAAAAATCCAGCAAAAGCTGGATTTTAAATTTTATAAAATATTATTTTCTTATTGATTTCCTAAGATAATTGGCATGCCCGATTTTCCAGAACCAATAATAATAACTTTACTATTTGATGATTCAGATAACTTAACGGTTGCTTCTATCCCTTTATCTTGAAGAATTTTATCTGTTAATGACGCACTTAAAATACGGTTAGATTCTGCTTTACCTTTTGCATCAATAATTACTTTCTGTGCTTCTTTTGTTGCAGTTACTAATCTAAACTCATATTCTAAAGATTCTTGTTCTTGCTTTAACTTACGTTCAATTGCTTGTTTAATAGTAGGTGGTAACTTAACATCTTCTACTAAAACTTTTTTTACGGTTAAATACTGCCCTTCTAAAAGCTTTGTAACTTCATCTAAAATTTCTTGCTCAATTACATCTCTTTTACTAGAATATAATTGTTCTGGAGTATAACGCCCTACAACGCTTCTTGCTGCAGCATTAATTGCCGGATCTAATAATTCTCGTTCGTAATCTTCACCTTTAGTTTTAATTAGTTTTCCTAAATTTTCAATTTGAGGTTCGTACCAAATTGTTCCGTTTACCTTAACTTCTAATCCGTTTACAGAAAGTACATTCATTTCATCTGAAATAGATTGCTGACGCACTTTTCTTACAATCATCTTATTCCAAGGTGCAACTATCTGAAAACCTTCTCCATAGGTTTTTTCGGTATTAATACCGTCTCCTAAGGTTTCAAAAATTACGCCTCCTTCTCCAGGGCCAATGGTTACTGTAGATTTAGAAAATAAAATAATAATTACTACTGCTATAATAATAAAAAATAATCCTCCTTTTGGTAAATTAAATTCGGGTTGTCTTGTTGCCATTTTTTGTTTTTTTTAATTTAATCAAATTTACGATTATTTAAACGAGAGGTTATTATCAATTGTATTAAATTTTTCCATAGTATTTTCTAATAAACAACTCCAGTGAAAATAAACCAATCACAAAAAATAAAATCCATTTCCAATCGATTAAATTTTGGGTGGTTACAATTGATTTTTGAGTAGTATAAAAATTCTTATTTTCTATTAACTCTTTTGTTAATGCATCTAATTGATTTTTATAAAACAACTTTCCTCCTGTTTTATTTGCTAATTTTTCTAGCTTATCATTATTTGCATTTATAAATTGTTTTTCAATTTGATAAGCGGTAATTTTAAAACGACCAAATTTATTTAAATTTTGATTTTTTACAGAAACCTTGTAAGTATAGTTTCCAAAAGCAAGATTTTCTATTTCTGCTTGATATGCATTGTTTACCAAAGAAAAAGGCAGTTTTGTAACCTCTTTAGATGCCGTATTGGTAATTGTAATTTCTAAGTTAGCTCTTGCATCAAACTTATAATTCTTATCTCTATAAAATGCTGCTATTTTAATGGTAGTATTTGCTAAATATAAACTTGCAGCGTTTACTTCTAAACGATTTAGTTTTTTATTTGAGGCTAAATACTGCACCAAATTACCTGTAAATTCATCAAAATCTTTAAATGAATTTAAGTTTAAAAAACTAGCTGCTCTCCATTTCCAAATGCCTTCTCCGAATAAAACTGCCGATTTTTGATTGTCATATTCAAATGTTGCTAATAAAGGTTGTTGAGTTTGTAATCCATTAATATTTTGTAGCAATAATTTCTGATGTTCTTTAGAAATTACTATCTCTCCGAATTTATCTTTTAAAGGAGAAAACTGATTAAAACCTATATCTTTTTGAAGAAAAGTTAAAAAGCCCTCTTTGTAAATTCCTTCATAATTTTCTATTTGATTGATTGCCTTTTTTGTAAAACCTAATTGTTGTTTATTGATAAAATTCCAATCTGTATTTGTACCCGAAATAAAAAAATAATTACGCTTTCTTTTTTTAATTTCAGTAATAATAGAAGTAAAAATAGTAGTTGGCTGATACAAAATAACCAACTCATAATCAGTTAATTGTTTTTTAAATTTATCAATTAAAAAAACAGCTACAGAACGCTGTTTATTACTTTCTATCGATTTTTTTAACGCACCAATATCTGGATGTAAAACAGCCGTTAAAATCAATATTTTTGTTTGTTCATTTAGTACTTCTACCGAGAAATTTTTAGTGTTATTTTTTGTGTTTTTCTCATTTGTAATTTTTCTAATAGCAGCTGTATAATACTGTACACCTTCTTTGTTAGCAGTTAAGTTTGCTAAAATAGTTTTCGATTTCTCTGTAGCTGAAAATTGAACTTTCTTTGTAAAAACTACTTTTCCGTTACTAAAAATAGAGAATTGCGAGCTTACATTTTCTTTTCCTTTATAATTTAACAACACTTCAACAGGAAACTCATTTTTTATATAACTATACTTATTAACGTTTAACTGATTAATTTTTAAATCTTTATACTTTAAAGTATCGCCAAATACTACAGGAAAAACAGGTTGTTTAGAATTTATAAACTCATAATTATTACCAATGGTTTGATTACCGTCTGTTAATAGTAAAATTGGTGCAATTTTATTTGAATTTAGCTCATTTAAAGATAAGATTGCCTTAGATATATTAGTTTTATTTTCTTTAAAAGACAAACTATCTAAAAGATTTAAAGTACTTCCAAAAGAGAATTTCTTAACATCAAATTTTTCCAATAACAACTTGTTTTTTTCAATATTAGAAGTAAATTCTTTTATTTTTTTATCTTCTTTAAAAAATTGAATTGATTTAGAATTATCAACCAAAACAGCCAAAACAGGCTTCTTATTAACTAAAGATGTTTTTTTAATTTTTGGATTAATCAATAATAAAAGCAACAAAAAAAAACTTATTGTTTTAAGGAAAAACAATAAAATATGAATTTTAGGTGTACTTTTTGTTTTATAAAAATATTGAAAAAAGGCTACTGAAAGACTCAATAACAAAGCGATAACAATATAAAAAATAGTAGTTGTTTGCAAAGTTTATATTTATTGTGAAAGATATAAAACTATCTGAAAATAAAAAACCTGTAACGTTTAATTGTTACATTTTTTAAATTAAGTATTTTTACAAAAAAATGACTATGAATTTCTTAAAGGTCTTTACTCTTTTACTATTCTTTTTTTATTCAACATTACATTCTCAAGATGTACATTTTGATATAAAAGAAAGTATTAAATACAGAGACCAGCATAAAAGCACAACTATTTTAAGTATACATTCTATCACAAATAAATTAAATATAATTGCAAGAAAGAGCAAAAATTATCTAGTTTTTGAAACATATGATAATAATGCTAAGGGTAATAAAACTATAAATATTAAGTTGTCAAAAAAAGAGTTTTTTGTTGGAGACATACTTCACAATAACAAATTAAGAGTTTTTATGGTAGAAAGTCCAACAAAAACAAAGCGTATATTAAATTGTTATACTTATAATGTTGATAAAAACACCTACAATAAAATTACATTATTAGAAAAAGAAGTAAAAAAGAAAACAGCTTTATTTTCTGGCCAGAATAAAAGGCAAACAAATTTTTCTATATCACCAAACAAAAAATATATTGCAATTGCTACAGATAATGTAAAAAAGAATTCTAATTCATATGATATTCATGTTTACAATTCAGAATCTCTTACCCTTATCTACAATAAAAATTATTTTAATAATGTAAATAAATATTACCAATCTTCTGATATGATAATAGATAACAAAGCTGTTGTTTATAATATTGGTAAAGAATATTTTAAAGGAAAAAGAGAGCGTAAAAAAAATAAAGCAAACTACTCTTATATACTCAGTAAAATTTACAAAAACAACATTGAGACTAGCACTATTAAATTAAATGAAGATGAATATATAAAAGACTTAAACATGTCTTTTTATAATAATGAATTAAGGTTAATTGGTTATTTTTCTAAAGATAAAGTGTTTGGTATTAAAGGTGTAAGCTTATTTACTATTGATAAGAATAAGCTTGCTATGTTAAGTAGAAAAAAGCAAAACCTACCTATAAAAGTTTTTAAAGATTTATATGGTTATAGAAATATAAGTAGTAAAAAAGATGCAGAATTAACTAGTTTTTACTTAGATCATAAAATAGAAGATAAAGATGGGAATATGTATTTAATTGCAGAAGAATTTTATGTAACACAAACCTATATTCCTAATGGGATGAATGGTGGTAGCTATGTAACATCTTACCATTATGATGATATATTAATTACTAAATTAGATAATAAAGGTAATTTAGTTTGGGGTAGAAGTATTTTTAAGCGTTCTAACACCCCTTCTTACAATGCCTTTTTACACAACAATAAATTACATGTATTATTAAACTCTGGTAAAAAGTTATTAAAGAAAAACGATGGCCGTTTAAAAGTATCTAAAGGTTGGTTTGAATCTACTTCTTTGTATCTATTTTTATATGATAAAAAAGGTACTGTTAAAAATCAAAAAATACAAGATAACAAAGGAAAAACAAAATACACTCCTTACAGAGGCTCTTTTGTAGACGGAAAATTTGTAATGTACAATCATTCTCAAAGTAAAAAGCAAATTATGATGCTTACCTGTAAAGAATAAAACACTAAATTAAGCTGCTAAAACTATAAAACGTTTAAGCTTAAAGAAACTTATTATAGTAAATAAAAAAGCTACAATATTTAAAATATTGTAGCTTTTTTATTTTAAATTTTTATAAATTAGGTTAACATACCACCATCTACAGAAAGTGTTTGTCCAGTAATATAAGAACTCATATCTGAAGCTAAAAATACACAAGCATTTGCAATATCTTGCGGAGAACCACCTCTTTTTAAAGGAATTCCATCTCGCCAACCTTGTACAGTTGCCGCATCTAATTTATCGGTCATTTCTGTTTCTATAAATCCTGGTGCAATTACATTGCTTCTAATATTTCTAGAACCTAATTCTAAGGCAACAGATTTAGAAAAACCAACAATACCAGCTTTAGAAGCTGCATAATTAGTTTGCCCAGCATTTCCTTTTAAACCTACAACAGAACTCATATTTATAATAGCACCTGCTCTTTGTTTCATCATTGGTCTAATAACTGCTTTTGTTAGGTTAAAAACAGATTTTAGATTTACCTCTATTACTTTATCAAAATCATCTTCAGAAATACGCATTAACAAATTGTCTTTTGTAATGCCTGCGTTATTTACTAAAATATCTATTGTACCAAACTCTTTTAAAACTTCTTTAGCTAATTCTTGCGCCGCATCAAAATTTGCAGCGTTCGATTGGTATCCTTTTGCAGAAACTCCAAAAGCTTTTAATTCTTCTTCTAAAGCATTTGCTGCAGCAACAGAAGAACTATAGGTAAAAGCTACATTTGCGCCTTGTTTTGCAAATTCAACTGCTATACCACGTCCAATTCCTCGGGTTGCACCCGTAATTATAGCTGATTTATTTTCTAATAATTTCATATAATATGATTTTGTTGATTTTAAAAAGTAAATTCCCGAACTATTGAAATAAATTCAATATAAACGGGAATTTATATATTTTGATGTTTAAAATAACTTATTTTAAAACACTCGCTACCATTTCTCCAATTTTAGCTGGCGAACTAACAACATGTACTCCATTTTCTGCTAAAATTTTCATTTTTGCTTGTGCTGTATCATCTGCTCCACCAACAA
>CAYWOM010000080.1:0-6674 GCA_964459905.1 uncultured Polaribacter sp.
AGCAGTAAGCAGTAAGCAGTAAGCAGTAAGCAGTAAGCAGTAAGCAAAAATAAAAAATTGACAAATCACTATCAAAATTTTATTCCAGAGAAATCTCTTTCGTTTGTTCAGTTTTTAATTGACCAACATAATTTTACACTAAAAATTGTAAATCAACGGGCAACTAAACATGGTGATTTTAGACAATTACCAAATGGGAAGTTTCAAATTACAATAAATAATAATTTAAATAAACATCAGTTTTTATTAACCTTAATACATGAAATTGCACATCATGTTACGCATCAAAAATTTGGAAGAGTTCAAGCGCATGGTAAAGAATGGAAAACAGTGTTTCAGCATTTAATGTTGCCATTTTTACAACCAGAAATATACCCAAAAGAAATACTACCTTATTTAGCAAGATATCTAAAGAACCCAAAAGCTAGCACAGATTCTGATGTTAACTTATCTTTAGTTTTAAAAGGAAATATGCCAGAACCCGGAAAGAGTTTTATATTTGACATTCCTTATGGAAATTTATTTACCTTTAAAGATACTCTTTATAAGAGAGGAAATAAACGAAGAACAAGATATGAATGTTTAAATATGAACAATAAAAAAGCGTATTTATTCAATCAAAATGTAGAAGTAAAAGAATATGACAAACAATAAAAATTATTACGCAGTTATTATGGCAGGTGGCGTTGGTTCTAGGTTTTGGCCAATGAGTACATCAACATATCCAAAACAATTTCATGACATGTTGGGTGTTGGACAAAGTTTAATTCAACGTACTTTTGAAAGAATTAACGATTTAGTTCCTTCAAAAAACATTTTAATAGCTACCAATGAACGTTATGAAGATTTAGTTTTAGAACAGCTGCCTAAGACAACTAAAAGTCAGCTTTTGCTAGAGCCAACAATGCGTAATACGGCTCCATGCATTTTATATGCGGCATTAAAAGTATACAATGATAATCCAGATGCAGTTATATTAGTTGCACCTTCAGATCATTGGATAGATGATGAAACTGAGGTTTCAAAAAACATCAAAACTTCATTTGATGCTTGTACGCAAGAAGATATTTTAATGACATTAGGAATTCAGCCAGACAACCCCAATACAGGGTATGGCTACATTAAATTTAATGAAAGTGATAAGGAAATAAAAAAAGTAAAAAACTTTACAGAAAAACCAAATCTTGCAACTGCAAAAAAGTTTTTAGAAAGCGGCGATTATCTTTGGAATGCTGGTATTTTTGTTTGGTCTGCAAAGAGTATTATTAAAGCATTTAAAAATTTGCTCCCAGAAATGGTTGACGTTTTAGATGATGGAAACAATGTTTATAATACTGATTTTGAAGACGATTTTATTAAAAATAATTATACAAAATGTGAAAACATTTCTATTGATTTCGGCATTATGGAAAAAGCAGAAAATGTACATGTTTTACCTGTAGATTTTGGCTGGAATGATCTTGGCACTTGGGGGTCTTTGTATAATAAATTAGAAAAAGACGAGGCCAATAATGCAGTTGTTGGTGCAAATACTATTTTTAAAGACGCTAATGGTAATATGATTAGGACACAGTCTGGTAAAAAAGTAGTGATACAAGGTTTAAGCGATTTTATTGTCGTAGAAAAAGAAGACGTACTTTTAATATGTCCTAAGAAAAATGAACAAGACATTAAACAAATTGTTACAGAAGTAAAAGATACTTTTGGAGATGAGTTTGTTTAATAAATAATAATTCTTGAGTTTATTGAACTTAAAAAGTAATAAAAAAGCTCCACAAATGGAGCTTTTTTATTACTTTTCTCTTTTAATAAAGAGTGTATCTAAGGCTAATTCTTTTTGAAGCCAAGCTCTTAAATCTCGTTCTTTAGGTGATACAATACTATCTGGCAATTTTGTGTTCCATTTAATTGTTGCCAAAGGAATTGTATCTATTTTTATAAAATCTTTTGATGACAATACACTTGCAAAACCAATAGCTTCAATATCTATATATCTAATTTTTGCACCTTTTGCTATTCTGCTAAAAGCAATAACCTTCTGATTTTTATTTAAAGCATCTTGCTCAATTCTATTATTTAATTTAGAGATGTCTGCTTGTAAACCAGAAATTTGCTTTTGTAAACCCGATATAATATTTTTACTTTCTTGTAATTCAGCTCTCTTATCTTTATAAGCAGTAGTAATTAGCTCAAAACTTTTTGTGTCACTTCCTTTAATTTTCAATTGAAAATCAACAATATTTGGATATAAAACTATGTTCGATAATTCATTTGTTAAATCATTTTCAGTCGCATCTGTAATTTCATTAAAAAAATTTAAAAATATTTCTTTCTTTACAATGTCTTTATCCCAATCTATTAATTGTAAAGACTTGTTACTTTTTATTTCATTTTTAATAAAACCATTTACTTGAGTTGTAATTCGATTTTCCTGAAATACGTTTATAAAAGTAATAATTGCCGGTATCATAACTGCTAAACCAACAAATGTAGCAATGGTAGCATAACGTTTTCTCTTAGCTGCGTTAGCATATTTATGCATAGGAAAACGTAACAGCTTTAAAACTAAGAAAGTAGCTAAAGCAATAAAAATAGTATTAATGATAAACAAATACATTGCTCCCCAAAAATATGAAAAATTCCCCATCGCTAAACCATAACCCGCAGTACATAAAGGTGGCATTAATGCAGTTGCAATTGCTACACCAAAAATTACAGATGCTACAGTACCTTTTTTAGTTCTAGCAACCATTAAAGCCAAACCACCAAAAAAGGCAATTAAAACATCTCTAATATCTGGACGAACACGCCCTAGTAATTCCGAATTATCTTCGCTTAAAGGAAAGAAGTAAAAGAACAAAAAAGACGCTATTAAACTCAGCGCAATCATGGTTCCTAAGTTAATTAATGACTTCTTAAATGTTAAAAAATCATTCAACGCAAAAGACATTCCAATTCCTAAAATTGGACCCATTAAAGGTGAAATTAACATGGCTCCAATTACAACAGCTGTCGAATTAGCATTTAACCCAATAGAAGCAACAAAGATGGCGAAAATAAGAATCCATGCAGTTGCACCTTTAAAAGGAATATCTGCTTTAATAGCTTCTACAGTTGCTTCGTGATCTGTATCATGTCTAAAGTCAAAAAGTTCTATTATAAATTTTTTAACACTCTCTAATAAACCTTTTGCGTCTTTTTGAATGTTTTCTTTAGATGATTCTACTTGACTATTATTCTCTATATTTTCTTCCATGGGTACTATTTTACAAGTTTGGAAAGATACAAAAAAAGTTATCGAAAACTAAAATTAGTGTTTATTCGAGATATATTTTATCAATCTCTAAGTGAAAGGACTCTGCTCTCTTGTTACCAATTAAAAAAGCAATTTCTTCAATTATATCAGAAGAAAAATCATCCATATTTAATTTTCTACCTCTAAAGGCTGGATACATGTCAGAAAGTAATATACTAATAGTTTGCCAGTCTTTATTTGTTTTAAAAGAAGCAATAAAAGAATGATAATTATCTGCTTTATCTTTTACTCTAAATTGATAGTTCTTTCCATCTCCTTTTAATTTTATTTTAACTGTTTTAAAAGTTGAGATATCTTTAGCAGAAAACCGATGTCTTAAAGAAGAAAAACCGCCATTATTTTGAAGTGATACAAACCCAGAGAATTCTCCATGACCATTTTTATTAATATGAAGGTTTCCATTAGACTTTCCTCCCATTACAACGTCATCAATTACGCTCCAAGAAGAAATAGTAGCACTAGAATTAAAATTGAAAATTATATTATTTGAATCACTCATAAAAAAAAAGGTAATAACGATAAGGTAAAATTTGCTCATAATTATGTAAAATAATAAAACAAAAATAGTTATTACAACGTTTATTTAGTGCAGAAATATTGTTAAAATAAAAAACTCCACACAATGTGTGGAGTTTTTCTGTGACCGGGCTGGGGCTCGAACCCAGGACCCTCTCCTTAAAAGGGAGATGCTCTACCAACTGAGCTACCAGGTCATTCTTTTTGCCTTAGCGGCTGCAAATATATATATTATTTTAGAACAAACAATTTTTTTTTTACTTTGTTTCATTTAGATAAGCTTGTCTAACTTTTTTAAATAAATTAGACGAATACACAAAACTTACAACGGCCTCATTATCAGTTTTAAAAATTTCATTACTACTGCCTTCCCAAGCTTTTGTTCCGTTTTTCAAAAAGACAATTTTTTCTCCAATTTCCATCACAGAATTCATATCATGGGTATTAATTACAGTGGTAATTTTATATTCGTCTGTAATTTCTTGAATTAAGTTATCTATTACAATAGCCGTTTGTGGGTCTAAACCAGAGTTGGGTTCATCACAAAATAAATACTTTGGGTTCATAACAATAGCCCTAGCTATAGCAACTCTTTTTTGCATACCACCAGATAATTCTGCTGGAAATTTTTTATTTGAGTTTTCTAAATTTACTCTTGCTAAAACAACGTTTACACGCGCTAACATTTCTTTTTGAGATTTTTTTGTAAACATTTTTAAAGGAAACATTACATTTTCTTCTACTGTCTGAGAATCAAATAATGCACTTCCTTGAAAAACCATGCCAATTTCTTGGCGCCATTGTCTTTTTTCTTGGATAGTAAACTGAGAGTTTATTTTTCCATCAAAAGAAATCACCCCTTCTTCTGGAGTGTGCAAACCTATTAACGTTTTTAGAAATACTGTTTTTCCGGAGCCACTTTGCCCTATAATTAAGCTTGTTTCTCCTGGATGAAATGTAGTAGATATTCCTTTTAATACTTTTACTTCTCCAAAACCTTTGTGTAAATTTTTAACTTCTATCATTTAGGTTAGTAACATTTGAGTTAAAAAATAATTTGCAACAACTATTAAAACCGTTGTCCAAACAACCGCTTGTGTACTTGCTTTACCCACAGCAATAGAACCTCCTTTTACATAATAGCCATGAAAAGAGGGAACAGTAGCTATTAAAAAAGCAAAAACAAGTGTTTTTATAATAGCATATTTAATTAAAAACGGGTCGAAAGTGGTTTGAATACCTTCTATATATTCTGTGCCTGTAAATAATCCTGATAAAACTCCTGCAACCCATCCACCAAAAATACCTAAAATCATGGCTAATATAATTAAGAAAGGATAGAAAAAAACGGTTGCTATTACTTTTGGTAGCACTAAATAACTTAAAGAGTTAATACCCATAACTTCTAAAGCGTCTATTTGCTCTGTAACCCGCATTGCGCCGATACTAGAGGTAATATAAGAACCTACTTTACCTGCTAAAATAATTGAACAAAAAGTAGGCGCAAACTCTAAAATTATAGAACGTTTTGCGGCAAAACCTATAAGTGATTTGGGTATAAAAGGGCTTTCTAAATTTAATGCCGTTTGTAATGCTATTACACCGCCTATAAAAAAAGAAATAAACATAATAATACCTAAAGACTTTAGCCCTAACTCTTCAATTTCTTTAAATAATGCTTCATAAAAAACCCTGCCTCTTTGTGGTTTTTTAAAAACCTGTTTTAGCATCATAAAATACTTTCCAATATCTTCTAGATATTTCATTGCATTTAATTTTTATGCTAAAGTATTAAAATATCATTAATTGAGTGGTAACTTATAGGCATCAAAATAAAAAATAATTACATTTGATGAAAATAAAAAAAAATAACTAAAATGAAAAAAATTTCATTCCTTTTTATATGTTCTTTCATTATTTTTTTTAGTTACAAACCAAAAGAAAAAACTACTAGCAAACCTAAATTAGTAATTGGCATTGTTGTAGACCAAATGAGGTACGACTACTTAACACGCTATGCTAATAGATATGGAGAAGGTGGCTTTAATAGACTTTTAAAAAATGGTTTTTCTTTAGAAAATGCTCATTTTAACTACATACCAACCTATACCGCCGTTGGTCATGCATCTGTTTTTTCTGGCACAACACCAGACAATCATGGTATTATTTCTAATAATTGGTATGACAAAGAACTAAAAAAGTCTATTTATTGCGTAGACGATACTCGATATAAAACCGTTGGAAATAGTGGTACTCACGGACAGAAATCACCTTTTAGATTATATACAACTACAATAGCAGATCAGTTACATTTAGCTCAAAATATGAAAGGTAAAACTATTGGAATTTCTATAAAAGATAGATCTGCCATTTTACCTGTAGGGCATACTGCAACTGCGGCTTACTGGTATGACGGAAAAAATTATAACACGTTTATTTCTAGCACTTTCTACATGAATAAACTTCCAAAATGGGTAAGTAATTTTAATAAAAATAATAAAGCTGATGACTATTTAAACACACCTTGGAAAACTTTATATGACATAAAAACCTATGAAAACAGTATTAGTGATGATAATATTTTTGAAGGAAAATTTAAAGGGCAAGAGAAACCTACTTTTCCAAAGGATTTAAAAACGTTACGAAAAAAAAATGGTAATTATTCTTTACTAAAAGCCATTCCGGCTGGAAATACTTTAACCGCAGATTTTGCCAAAGCAGCCATTATTGGAGAAAACTTAGGAAAATCTAATTATACAGATTTTTTAACTGTTAGCTTTTCTTCTACAGATTATATTGGGCATAAATACGGAGTTGCAGCCATAGAAACGGAAGACACCTA
>CAYWOM010000081.1:0-6642 GCA_964459905.1 uncultured Polaribacter sp.
CTCCTGGTTTTCCTAAAACCGTGGTAATTTTACCAAACGGATTTTTAGATTTTTTTGGCCAATCAAGTAGTTTTACTTGTACTTTATCACCATCTACTGCACCATTCATTTTGCTTTCAGAAACAAAAAAATCTGCGTACATTTTATGATTATCAGCAATTACAAATCCAAAAGGTTTGCTTTTGTGTTTCTGAAAAACACCAACAAATTCAGTTTTTGCACGTTCTAAAATTTCTACTACTTCTCCTTCTAATTTCTTACCATTACGTTTTGAATATACAAACGCTTTTACAGTGTCTTGATGTAAACCTTTACCAAGATTAATATTTGGTATAAAAACATCGTCTTCATAATCATCTGTAATAAAATACCCGTTTCCGTTAGAGGTAACATCTAACGTACCAATAGAATATTTACGATCTATATTTATTTGAAACTTACCTCGGTCTACTTCTATAATTTTTTTAGTAGCAGTTAGTTCTGCTAATTTCTTTACTATTTGGGTTTTTCCGTCGGTATCAGAAATCTTTAATTTTGCAGCAATCTGTTTATGGTTGTAACTCTTTTGGCTGTCTTCATTTAATACTTTAAATATATTTTTGGTTAAGTCTTTTACAATATTACCTTTCTTTTTATATATACTTTTGTTCTTTTTTGTCATTTATATTTTTGTATTTAATACACTACTAAATTAGTATTTATTTAATTGAATCATATTAATTTATTGTTACAATTCAAAGTTGTATTTTGGGTGTTTATTAATTTATATTTTATGTCTCATATTGATAAAATCAATACTAATTCTTGGTTTATAATTGCAAACCCTACTTCTGGAAATCGGAATTTTTCTAAACAATGGAAAGATATTCAACAATTATTAAACAACAAGAAAATAGACTATTCTTTTGCTTTTACTCAGTTTTCTAAACACGAAATTGAATTGGTGCAAAATGCAATTCAGCAAGGTTTTAGAAATATTATTTCCGTTGGTGGAGATGGAACACTACATCATGTAGTTAACGGTATAATGTTGCAAAGGTATGTAAAAACTTCCAATATAACTATTGCTGTAATTCCTTTAGGGACAGGTAACGATTGGATAAAGACTTATAACATACCTAATAACACAGAAAAAGCCATAGAAATTATCCAATTAAAAAACACAATTTTACAAGATATAGGGCTTTTAAAAACCGAAAATAATACACAAACCTATTTTAATAATGTAGCGGGTTTAGGCTATGATGGTTATATTGTTAACAAACTAAAAGCTTTAAAAAAGTTTGGATCTATTGGTTATTTATTAGCTGGTTTGTATGGTTTGTTATTTTATAAAAAAAGTTTTTTTAAAATTATTTTTGATGATAAGAAACTAGAAGAAAACTGTTTAATGACAATTTTTGGTATTTGTAAATTTTCTGGTGGTGGCATGCAATTTACAGAAAATGTACATACGTACGATGGATTCTTAGATATTACCATTGCTAAAAAATTGACTCTTTTCGATTTAGTTTTCAATATTAAAAAATTGTACAATGGTAAAATTGTACATCACAAAAAAGTAGCCACTTATAAAACCAAAGAAATAACTGTAATTCCGCAAAAATCTACCCCTTTTATTCAAGCAGATGGCGAATTAATTGGGACTGGTAAAGTAACTGTTTCTATTATTGATAAGGCAATTAATTTTGTGGTAAATTAGTTAATAAACTTACAATTTATTTTACTTATTGTATATTTTAATGAACTACAATTATTTCTATTCATTTTAAAATAATAATACTTAATGGGTTTTCTCTTATATAATTTATAAGTTTAAAAAATTTAATAGTACGCTTTTTAGCGGCATTACTTCAACTTACAATTTTAATACAATCGATTTTAGTTTTTAAAATTGAGTTTAATAAAGTTAAAAAAATCTTAAAATTAATGTAACATTTCTTAAAATAATGGGTCTTTAAAATATAAATACCAATATTTAAAATGAAAAACCTACGTAAAATTATTGTTTTATTTGCTTTTATATTTCTTGCAGGAATTTTTGCAACCTTACTAACGGTAAATACTTCTTTAAATAAAACAGTAGATACTAATAAAACAGTAGATATTAAAAAAGACACCTTGTCTCTTTTTTATACTGAAAAGAAAACAGTTTAATTTTCCTCATTTTTTTATTTCCAGTAATATCTTTAGTAGTTTTCTTTCTTAAATTTTTACTTTCTCACACTTATCAACATTCTATATTATAATTATTTTTCTTTTATAAAATTTTAAAAAACAATGGTGTTTATAATAGTATGTTTATAGTAGCTATAAAATTATACTCTTTTATTTTAATAATTCAGTTATTAAAAAACATCTACAACTTATTAGTTTTATAAAAGCTTTAAAATCAACTTAAAAACAGACTTGTTAACAAAAGTTATAAATAGTAATTAACTACTAATTATTAATAGTTAAATTTTTTTTAATGTATATAAACTCTCTTTTTTATGTTGATAAACTTTTATCAAAAAATAATAAAAAAACTTGTGTAGGTAACAATACTCCTTGTATTGTAATAATTTTTAAATCTCACAAAAAAAGTTTTAAAAAATTACGGTTACTTCTTAACATTTACAAATATAGCTAAGCTATTAAAAATTAAACTGTTATTAAAAAAGGTAAAAAATAGCATGTTAATAACCATAAAAGAGTAAATATTTACTCTTAATTAAGTATTTTTATTCTAGATTATTACTAAACTACAATTTTATTAAATTAAAAAACTTCTTTACATTCTTATTTTTTTTTGCAAATTTTTACTCTTTTAAGCCATAATAAAGCATAAATAAGGCTCAATGTATGTCGTTCATAACATAATTGTGTCGTTCATAACAAAAAAAAGTTATTTACATTTTTAATTACTTTATTTGTTAATTATATATAAATTTTTTTTATTACCTAAACGAAGTCAGAAATCTATTAAGTTTTTATATTCATTTATAGCGTTGCAATTTTTTTATGTTACTATTACTAAATATTAGGTTATTTGCGAAACAAGTTGTTGTTCTTTTAACAAGTAATAAGTATTACTATTAATCAACTTTAATTATTTGTAACTTTGTATAACTTTAAATTAGATGTCATTTAGAGTGTAATGATGCATCTTTATAAAAAAGATAAAGATTGCCACGTACTACGTTTTCGCAATGACACAAATACATATATATGAATATTTCCATAGGAAACGACCACGCAGGTCCAGAGTATAAACAAGCCATTGTAAAGCATTTAAAAGCTAAAGGAATTACCGTTACCAATTACGGCACCAATACCTTAGAAAGTGTAGATTACCCAGATTTTGTACATCCGGTGGCTAAAGATGTAAATGATGTTAAAGTAGATTTTGGTATTTTAATTTGTGGTTCTGCAAACGGTGTTGCAATGACCGCTAATAAATATCAAAATATAAGAGCAGCTTTGTGTTGGACTTCTGAAATAGCACAAATTACACGTTTACATAATAATGCGAACATTATTTGTATTCCTGCACGTTTTACATCCATTCCGCAAGCCATTAAAATGGTAGATACCTTTTTAAACACCGCTTTTGAAGGCGGAAGACACCAAAATAGAATCGATAAAATACCTGTTTGTTAATGCAGTTTATAGTAAAACCATTTTCAGAATTAAATACCACAGAATTATACCAAATTCTACAATTAAGAGCAGAAGTTTTTGTGGTAGAACAAAACTGTGTGTACCAAGATGTAGATTTTAAAGACCAAAAGGCATTGCATGTTTATGGTACAAAAAACGATAAAATAGTTGCCTACACCCGTATTTTTAAACCAGGAGATTATTTTGATAATGCAAGTATTGGTAGAGTTGTAGTTGCCGCATTAGAACGTAAATTTGGTTTTGGGCACGATGTAATGAAAGCATCTATAAAAGCAATAGAAACTCATTTTAATGTTGAAGAAATTACCATTTCTGCACAAGTATATCTAAAAAAGTTTTACGAAACACATCAATTTAATCAAGTTGGAGTCGAGTATTTAGAAGATGGAATTCCGCATATTAGAATGGATAGAAATTAAAAAAATTAACAAGCAAACAACTTTAATATTCTATAATAGGTGTAAGTTTATTAGGTGTTTTATATTTTGATAATAATAAAAAAGAACAGTAAAATGGAAAAAAAAGTTATAGATATTAACCAAGCTACAATCCATAAATATGTAGCATCTATTCGTCCAGAAGACCTAGAAATACGTAAACAAGTAGATATTGGTTATTCTTATGATGGTAAAGTTGCTCTTTTGTTTGAAATAAGACCAAATTGGTTAAATCCAGAAGAAATAGATAAAATAGAGTTTGCAAAAATTAGATACTATAAATCTAAAAAATTATGGAATTTATATTGGATGAGAGCAGGTGGTAAATGGGAATTATATACACCTTTTTCAGAATCTACACATTTAGGAGAAATTATAAAAACTATAAAAGAAGATAAAAATGCTTGTTTTTTTGGATAATTTTTAAACTTCTAAAAAACTATTTACTTCTTTAACACCACTAACTTTTAAATCGCCTAATTTTACGGCTCCAATTCTAACACGAATTAAACGTAGTGTAGGAAACCCAACAGCAGCCGTCATTTTACGCACTTGTCTAAATTTACCCTCTCTAATAATAATAGCTACCCAACTTGTTGGGCCGTGGCGTTCGTTTCTAATTTTCTGACTTCGCAGCGCAAATTTAGGGTCATCAATTAAAAAAGCTTCCCCTGGTTTTGTGGTATATTTTTTACCATCGAAACCAATTTCTACACCCTTTTTTAATTTTTCTACAACATCTTGTGTAATTACACCATCTACTTGTACGTAGTATTCTTTTGCTACTTTATTGCTTCTTATTTCTTGGGAAACTTTACCATCTGTTGTTAAAAGAAGTAACCCTTCAGAAGCCACATCTAAGCGCCCAATTGCCATGGTTCCTTCTGGAAAATTGTGCAATTCTCCTAACAATTTTTTCTTCCGCTTTGCGGGATTTACAAACTGAGAAATCATTCCCCATGGTTTATGAATTATAAAATGACGGTGTTTTTGTAGCATCTTATAAAACTTTAATAGCTATAGAAAAAATGTTTTTACCTTTTGATAAACGCATATTATCTTCAGAAAATTTTTGATTTGTATATGAGGTATATTGGGTAATTGGTTCAATACAAAGCATATTATTAACTTCTGTCCAAAGCATAAAATTATTAAAACCTGTGGTGCTAATTTCTAAATGATTTTTATCGGTATTTTCTAAAATAATTTTATTAGTATTTAAAACAGGAAAAGCGTTATGCCCAACTTTGTAAATTTCTTCTAAAGTTATTTTTTTATCATTTGTTACTAAAGTATCAGTACCAGTATTAGAAAGCAAAAAGGCAGGATGATATCCCAACATAAAAGGCATTTCTTTTTCTGAACGGATAATAAATTCAATTTTTAAAATGCTGTTTTCTAAGGTAAAATTTTTTTCAAATGTAAAATCGTACGGCCAAAAAAGATATTCTTCTGTAGATTTTTTTGGAAATTTACTATTACTAATTTGCGTGTTTTTTTTGTATTTTTTGATAAACTTTGCAGTGTTTTTATCCGAAGAAATTAAAGCATAATTTAGTTCTCTTAACAAGCCGTGCTGATCTTGTATGGCGGCACCATTATTGGTTTGCATTCTAAAATTATTTTTAGAAGTTGGGCCAATTACAGGAAACATTTCAATATCAGTATTACGCCAACCTTTGCTTCCTTTTTGATGCATATATTCTGTGTTATTCATTTTAAAAGAAATCAACTCACCATTTTCTATGCTTACAGTGCTGTTTTTAGTAGCTAACTCAATACAATCTTTCATCATTTATTTTTTAAAAAACAATAGTACTAAATATTATGAAATTAAAACTTGTTTTTTGTAACTTGTGGCACTTATTTAACAATAAAATTAGCAAGATTTATGGCAGCAGCAGATAAAGAAAAAGAGGCAAAATTAAAAGCGTTACAACTTACTTTAGATAAGTTAGATAAAACTTACGGAAAAGGTTCTGTAATGAAATTAGGAGATGTTGTAGTAGAGGATATCGATGCAATCTCGTCTGGATCTTTAGGATTAGATTTAGCTTTGGGCGTTGGCGGATATCCAAGAGGAAGAGTTATAGAAATTTATGGACCAGAATCTTCGGGTAAAACAACCTTAACATTACACGCTATTGCAGAAGCGCAAAAGGCAGGTGGTATTGCAGCATTTATTGATGCAGAGCATGCATTTGATCGTTTTTATGCAGAAAATTTAGGCGTAGATATAGAGAATTTAATTATTTCGCAACCAGATCATGGAGAGCAAGCTTTAGAAATAGCAGAAAACTTAATTAGATCTGGCGCAATAGATATTGTTGTAATAGATTCTGTGGCAGCATTAACACCAAAAAGTGAAATTGAAGGTGAAATGGGCGATTCTAAAATGGGGCTTCATGCACGTTTAATGTCGCAAGCATTGCGTAAATTAACAGGTACAATTTCTAAAACAAAATGTACCGTTATTTTCATCAATCAGTTAAGAGAAAAGATTGGGGTTATGTTTGGTAATCCAGAAACAACTACTGGTGGT
>CAYWOM010000082.1:0-6620 GCA_964459905.1 uncultured Polaribacter sp.
ATGGAGTAGAAGAAAAAAACATTTTTATTGACATTATTTCGGGTTCTAAAACAGAACGTGAAGAATTAAATAAATTACTTGAAAAAGCAAGAGAGGGAGATACAATTGTAACATGGAAAATAGATAGAGTTGCTAGAAGTGTTTCACATTTTTTGAAATTAATGGAAAAATTTTCAGAGGAAAATATACAATTCATTAGTTTACAGGAAAAATTTATTGATACAACTTCTCCTTATGGAAAGTTTATTTATACAATATTAGTGGCAGTTGCAGAATTAGAGAGAAATATTATAATAGAAAGAACTATTGCAGGACAAGAAAGTGCAAGACGTAAAGGGGTTATTTTTGGTAGAAGAAAAGGACTTTCAACAGAAGCACAAAAAAAAGCAAGGTTAGCAACTGAATATTATAAAGATGAAAAAAAAGGACTTACAATAATCGAAATAATGAAACTTGTAGGTATAAAATCAAAACCCACGTTTTATAGTTATTTAGAATATATGGGTAGAAGAAATTGCAAAAAATGTAAAAAATTATTTTGGGATAAAGAACAAATTTCAGATAATTCTTATTGTGAAAATCATCTTGAAGATAAAAAGGAAGAAGAATTTTTGAAAAAATTAAAGTAATATATGTACGTTCTTTTAACAAATAAAAACAACTACTTTGTTGAATATTTACTTAGTAGTCTTATACTTTCTGATTCAATTGAGGAAGCTATGAAATTTGATGATGCAGAATTAGCAAATAAATTTAAGATTATGCTTTTTGAAACTTGCCAATTAATTACGAGTGTAAATACATTTATTGAGTGTAGGAAAATTAATGAAATTCATTGAGCAAAGAAATAAGGTTAGGACAAAGGAACTAAACGTTTTTTTGTAAAAATTAATAAAGTAATTGAAAAAAGAAAAACTATGTCAGAAACACAATTATTAAGCGCAAAGAGGTTACATTTTAAAGGCTTATCTGTTCAAGAAATAGCATATAGATTAGGCGTTGAAATATCTACAGTTCAAGATGTTCTATTATCAAAATCTTATGTAGATAGTCATGGTGTTTTAAATATTAATTAATTTATATTTTATGTCATTGCTATTTAAAGTTTCAGAAAACAAATACTATAGAAAAATAACAGGAGGTAGCTCTCATTATTTAGTTGAAATATATAACAAAAAAGATTTAATTTTAAATAGGAAAGAGCCACTTTGTGGAGAATTAAATATTAAAGAAATTAAGAATGTGGCAGCTATAGAAAATATTACTTGCATGTTATGTAATATGTTTTTAAAAAAAATTAATGAAATTCATTGAGCAAAGAAATAAGATTAGGACAAAGGAGCTAAACGTTTTTTTGTAAAAATTAATAAAGTAATTCAGAAAAGAAAAAACATGAAAAAGGTATTATTAATAATTCTATTATTTCCCATGATTTGTATATCGCAAATTAAAGGAAAAGTTATAAATATAAAAGATGGAGATACTATTGTAGTATTAGATTCTTTATTTAAACAACAGACTATAAGAATTGCAGATATTGATTGCCCAGAAAATAAACAACCTTTTGGTACTAGAGCAAAACAATTTACAGCAAATGAGGTTTTGGGTAAAATTGTTATGGTTAAAATAAAGAATACTGATAGGTATGGTAGAACGGTTGGATATGTTATGTATAATAACAAAAATCTTTCATTAGAATTACTAAAAAACGGTTTAGCCTGGCATTATAAGTATTATTCAAAAGATAAGGAAATGGCAGATTTAGAAGATTTTGCAAAAAAGAATAAGCTAGGTTTATGGTCGCATAAAAAACCTATAAATCCTTATAATTGGAGAAAAGGAGTGCGTAAATAATATTAACTTAATAACCGATATTTAACTTAATGAAAAGATACAAATTTAAAACATCTAAAAAATTAAAAAACATTCATCGACAAATGATAGTAAGTTTAGGTGCAGAAAAAATAAAATATGAATATGAACATTATTATTTTCATATAAAAACTGAAAAGATAGAACTTACTAAATCTCATTTCAAAAAGATTGGAGTATTATTAATTGATGTAGCTATTAAAACCAAACTCTAAATAACCGTTTTATATAAGTTTCAAACTTGTTTTGATGCTTATATAAAATGAAACAAACGAAGTGCGTTAGTATTCACTTTAAAATCCAAATAACCGATACTATGGAATGTCAAAATTGTAGTGAAAAATTTGAAATTGTAAATTTCAATTTAGAAGTAAATATGTGTGATGATTGTTCTGATAAAACATTTAAAATCTAAATAAACGATAATATTATGAATGAAAATTTAAAGTCTGGTAAATTCATAAAGGAATTAAGAAAACAGACTGGTCTTACTCAAAAACAATTTGCTAAAAAAGTTGGAGTTAATCAAGCAAATATATCTGCCATTGAAAACAATAAATATGATATTTCTTTATCTAAATTTTACGAATGGTGTAACCTATTAAATATTACAGATTATAACAAAATATTAATAAACTAAATATATGTTATAACGTATATTTAATTTATTTTTTGTATATTTACATAAGTTAAAAAAAACTTTATATGAAAAATTTAGAAAATTACTACAAAACGATTATTTCTCTTCAAGAAGCAAAAAAAAAGGAAAAAGGAACTCCTTATATTTCAAGAATAGAAAACCCAAAAGAATTGTGTAAAACATTATGGATTCCATTATTTAGTGGAAACAGAACTGCTTGTTTTGACTTGAACCATAAATTAAATGGATTTAATGAAAATAAAGAGTTGTGGGGCGAAAATGGAAATTGTGGTACTCCTTACAGAATATTAGAAGTTCCTAATAGTTGGGATGAAAAAGATATTACAAAATTAGAAAAAATTGTTGCTAAGAAGTTAAATAAAAACTCCGATTATCCTACAGATAGGGTTTTAAAAGCTGATGAAAGAATAAGTGTTATTATAGAGTCAATTCATAAATTATCAATGTCTAAATAACCGATAGTATTACAATTAAATATACCACTATGAAAAACCAAAAAAAAATATTTTTATATCTTCTAATTTCTGGAGCTATATGTTCTATAGGTGGATATTATTATTCAGATACTTACTTCTTCATTGTAGGTTTATTTATAATTTCTCTTATAAGCGTCAATTTATTGTATGGTCTAAAATCAAAATCTAAATAACCGACCCGATATGAAACTTAAAAACAACAATAATTAATACTTTCTTAACTATATAATTTAAAAAACAATTACATCATGAAAAAAACAATTACTTTTATTACAGCAATTTTATTTTATACACTATCATTTTCTCAATTAATTATTCCGATATCGGCTACTACAAACGCAACGAATGTTAATGGTAGTCTGGAAGCTGCATATAATCAAAATGGTATCATTAATTCATCAAGTGTGAGCTCAAATCATAACCCACCTACATTAATGAATTCATTTGCTTGTTCATGTACATTACCTATATTTGAATTTAATTTAGGTACTTCTACAGAGGTAGATGGTATTTCTCTATGGAATGCAGGATTTAATGATTCGAGTATATTTACAGACGATGGTGTAAACCTTGTTAAATTTCACTATTCAACTGATGGTGTAAATTATACACCAATTACAGGTGGAGAAAAAGCTTTTACACAAAATACTGATATTACTTCGATAACAGATGAAATTACACCAGAAACAATAGTTTTTGAAAAAGTAATAGCTACACATATTAAGATGGAAGTATTAAGTGGTTTTAACACAAGTTTCACCTCATTTGCGGAAATAGCTTTTGCTAAAAACGGGGTTTTATCTACAAAATTATATGAGAATGAAACCTTTGATTTATTTCCAAATCCTGCAAGTAACTTTATTAAAATAAATAAAATAGATAAATATAATAGTTATACTATATATAATTTATTAGGAAAAAAAGTTTTAAATGGTAATATGAACATAGAAAAAGAAATAGATATAAGTATTTTAAAAAAAGGTCTTTATTTTATTAAAATAGATAAACTAAAGCCTTTAAAATTCATAAAGAAATAACAGATAATCTAATTCTCCCGAAATCAGGGGAATTAGAAAAAATCCAAAGTGGTCGAATTTGACCACTTTAAAATCTGTAAATGACCAATTATGTTAAGTCTAATAAAATATAGGGTTTATCTGATTTTCGAAAGAAAATTAAGCTAACAAGGGAAAATAAAATATATTTTATTGACCGCTGTAGGTAGCGTGGGTGTGTTTTCATAAACACGACTTTCGGATGGAAATCTAGCTGATAAGCGACACAAGAGTAAGTTTCAAAAGGGAAAAAGTAATTGAATTATTAACTATTAAAAAACAATAATATGAAAAAAATAAAAGTATTACTTTTCTTATTATTAACCTATTCGTCATATTCTTTTTCTCAAAAAAAAGAATTTGCTACGGTTATTATAAAAGTTTATTATCAAACAAATTTGATAGAATACGATAATAAGGGAGCATCTAAATCTCCTATAATTTATATGCCAAATAATATAGTAGGTCTTTTTGAAGATTCTTCAGATCCAAAAAACAAAAAAAAAATAGAAACATTAAATCAAGCTATTAATTATATACATAAATTTAGATGGGAATTAAAAACATCTAATGTGTTACCTTATAGTGGTGGAATGGGTAACAACAGCACTTCTATATTAATAAATACAAATAAATATACACAAGTATTAATTTTTGAAAGAGATAATATTAGTATTGAATAAGTGTAAAAGTGATTTACCGAACGTGCCAACCTTGGCCAAGTGAGATTTTTTTTAAGCCATACCTAAAGAGTATGCGAAATTAAAGAAAAATTTATTTTTAATACCTATACCAAACCTAAAAAAATAATGCTGAATTTTTATAAATTTAACAAAGTTAGATTTATAAAAATTCAGTAAATAATTTAATTCACTAAAAGAGGTCTTAATACCTGTTCTGAAAATACACCATCATTGTCTTGTACTCTTAAACCAATTTCATGTGCTCCTGCTTGAAAGACATGTTTAATTTCAGATGTGGCAGAATTAATTAAAATACCATCAATAGAAAATTCATAATTACTTATAAATCCTCCCCTAGAAAAATCGCCATCCTTAGAAAAAGAACCATCTATTATATGTTGTACTATACCGTTTACATTTTCGTTTCTAATTTCGAAATTAGGTATAGGTGCTACATTCTCTAAAAAATGAATTTCAAATTCCACGTTTTCAAATTTACCAAAATCATCTATCGTTTTAACGGTAAACAATCGAACATCTTTACTGAAAAAACGATATGATAATGAAAAGCTATCTAATTTTATTGTTTTTTGGTTTTGGAATAATTCGTCATTCAAAAAGAAATTACCACCGCTAACAATATCTGTTATTGTAATGTTTTCAAAATTATTATTAAGGTCACTACTACGTAAAGCTATCGAATAATTAGCATTATTTTTTTCGTTATAAACTTTTGCACTATCAATAATTACACCTTGTATATTCGTCCACTGTGTTGTATTTCTGCTAAAGTATTCTAAAGTTGGTACTTTATTTAAATCTTCAAGGGAATTAATCTTATCATCACAACTTATTGCAAGAAAAGCAATGAATATTATTAATATTATAGTTTTATAGTTTTTCATATTATTGTTCTTTTATAAGTTTAAATGTTTTTAAATCTTCTCCCATTGTTAAACGAACTATATATACACCTTGTGGAGAACCTCCTAATGGGTTATTCCATGTAAAAATATTATCTCCTGCATATGCGGAAAATGTTTCCACAAATGCATTTATTCCACTTACATTATAGATTCTTATTGTAATTTCTGTATTTTTTTGTAAATTATTAACCCTTAATGAAAGTTTGTTTTTAAAAGGGTTTGGAGCAAATGAAATTTCTGAATCTTCTAAAACTTCAAATGCATTAATATCTACTTCATTATTTGATGGTTCAACTAATACTTTTTGCATTAACTCTAAAGTATGTTTTGCATTTGTATTAATATTTGTTAAAGTTAAACTAACTGTATAAGTACCCTCTATATTATAATAATGCTTAGAAATTTGTTCTGTGTTAAAAAACCCATCACCGAAAGTCCAATCGTAAGTATAATTATCACTTATAAAATTTGAAGTAAAAGTAATTTCTTCGCCCTCATTTATTTTTAATCTTTCAAATCCATCAACAATAACAATATTGTTCATTTTATCGTGCATTATTTCTAAAGCAACATCAAATACATAAATTGTTATACTTTCTGTAGTATTACAATAACCGTTAGAAGTTTCTAAAGTATAAACACCATCTTCATCGCCATTTGCAGAACTTGTTAATACATAAGAATCTATTGTTCCGTTAGTCCATTCTTTAATTTCAATTCCATCTTTTAATATTCTGTGCTTTGTATAATTTTCGGCATTGAAATAAAAGATAATTTGTTCCCCAAATAAGAATTGAAAATCAGTAGAACTAGAAGTAAATTCTACTATTTCAGGTAAAGCTAAGACTTCAAATTCTACTTCTTCTAAAGATGTTGTACAGCCACTTACATTTTTTGCTTGAACAAAATACGAAGTAATACCTATATCGGAAGAATCTGAAATAAAT
>CAYWOM010000083.1:0-6608 GCA_964459905.1 uncultured Polaribacter sp.
AAACTACACTTTCTGATGAAGAAGTAATTCATGAAGAAAGACAAGGAAACTTGTATTATTTAGAATATAAAATTGAAGGTTCAGAAGATACTTTAACAATTGCAACCACAAGACCCGAAACGATTTTTGGAGATAGCGCAATTTGTATCAACCCAAATGATGAACGTTTTACACATTTAAAAGGTAAGAACGCAATTGTGCCTTTAAGTAACCGTGTAATTCCTATTATTGAGGACGAATATGTAGATATTGAGTTTGGTACCGGTTGTTTAAAAGTAACCCCTGCGCACGATGAAAACGATAAAGTTTTAGGAGATAAACACCAATTAGAAGTTATTGATATTTTTAATGATGATGCTTCTTTAAATTCCTTCGGATTACATTATCAAGGTAAAGACAGGTTTGTAGCACGTACAGAAATTGCCAAAGAATTAGAAGAAAAAGGAATTTTAATAAAGACAGAAATTCATACTAATAAAGTAGGAACATCAGAAAGAACCAAAGCGGTTATAGAACCAAGATTGTCGGATCAATGGTTTTTAAAGATGAAAGATTTAGCACAACCTGCTATTGATGCTGTTTTAGGTGAAGATGCAGAAATTAACTTATATCCAAAGAAATTCGAAAACACCTACCGTCATTGGATGGAAAACGTTCGTGATTGGAACATTTCTCGTCAATTGTGGTGGGGTCAACAAATACCTGCATATTTCTATGGAGACGGAAAAGAAGATTTTGTTGTAGCAGAAAATATTGATGATGCATTAGTTTTTGCAAAAGAAAAAACTAAAAATCAACAACTAACAACTAAAGACCTAACGCAAGATGAAGATGCATTAGATACTTGGTTTTCTTCTTGGTTATGGCCAATGTCTGTTTTTGATGGAATTCGTAACCCAGAAAACGAAGAAATTAAATATTATTATCCAACAAACGATTTAGTAACGGGACCAGATATTTTATTTTTCTGGGTTGCCAGAATGATTGTTGCTGGATATGAATATAAAGATGAAAAACCTTTCCAAAATGTTTATTTAACAGGATTAGTTAGAGATAAACAAAGACGTAAAATGTCTAAATCTTTAGGGAATTCGCCAGATGCATTAAAATTAATTGATGATTATGGAGCAGATGGAATAAGAGTAGGCTTATTATTAAGTTCTGCAGCTGGTAACGATTTAATGTTTGATGAAGACTTGTGCCAACAAGGAAAACAGTTTGCCAATAAAATTTGGAATGCGTTCCGTTTGATAAAAGGATGGGAAATTGGTGCCAGTATACCACAGCCAGAAACTGCTAAAATAGGTTTAGAATGGTACGAGGCAAAGTTTCAAAAAACACTGGTAGAAATAGAAGATCATTTTTCTAAATACCGTTTGTCGGATGCTTTAATGGCAATCTATAAATTAATTACAGACGATTTTTCTTCGTGGTTATTAGAAATTGTAAAACCTGCCTATCAGCAACCTATAGACAAGGTAACTTTTGATGCTATTATTAATGTTTTAGAAAATAATCTAAAAATTTTACACCCATTTATGCCGTTTTTAACGGAAGAAATTTGGCAATATATTGCAGAAAGAACGCCAGAAGAAGCATTAATTATTGCAAAATATCCAACAATAACAGCATTTGATGCAAAAATAATTACTGATTTTGATTTCGCAACAAATGTAGTTTCGGGAATTAGAACCATTAGAAAAGATAAGAATATTCCGTTTAGAGATGCTATTGAGTTGTTTGTAATTAATAACGAAAAGAACTCTAATGAGTTTGATGCTGTTATTCAGAAATTAACAAATTCATCAAACATAACTTCTGTTTCAGAAAAAGTAGAAGGAGCATCTTTTAGAGTAAAATCTAATGAGTACTTTGTGCCAATTTCTATGGATAATATTAATGTAGAAGAAGAAAAAGAAAAGCTACACAAAGAATTAAAGCGGGCAGAAGGTTTTTTATTCGGTATTCAGAAGAAATTATCAAATGAACGTTTTGTAAACAACGCACCCGAAAAAGTTTTAGAAATAGAGCGCAAAAAAGAAGCAGATACCTTAGCAAAAATTGAAACAATTAAAAGTAGTTTGGCTAATTTATAATTACAAATAGTTTATCATTTAGGGTTTAAAACTGTGTTTAATTCAGTATTTAAACCCTTTTTTATACCTTTTTTTTACTATAATTTTTATCTTTTGAGTAGATGTAGTTAAGAATTATTACATTTACTAAAAGCTATAAGGTGTTGAAAACCAATTTAAAAAACCATTTTTTTATTTTATTGACGCTAACAATCTGTTTAGGTTTTATTGGGCACTTCTTTTATGTAAATGAATTAATAGACCATCCGCAATTTAATATTACAACTTCTTATTACCTTAGTTTTGTTGGAGATTTAAAAACGGAAATATGGTACACGCTTTTTTTTCTTATAGATTTTATTTGGGCACCAATACTATTGCTTTTTTTATATAGAATATTAAATTTAAAAATAAAGAATAAAAAATTTGTACACCCTTTTTTATGCCTATTTATTGTTACCTATGTTTTAGATTTTATAGAGAATATATGCTATCTTAATTTTAAATTTGAAGCGCTACAAATTATAAAACCAATAAAAGAAATTTTATATGTTTTATCATTTTTAAGCTTTCTATTTGTAATCGTTTTTAAACAGATACCTATATTAATTAAGTTTGTAAAAAATGCTAGAATTAGTTTACTATTTATAATAATTGTCTCATTTCTTATTGGTTTTGTAGATCAAGGTGGAGATATTTTAATAACCTTACTCGAGAGTAAATATAATTTAGTAGTAACACTTATTCTACTATTTGTAGTTGCTATTCCTACGGCACATTATCCGGTTTATTTTAAACATTCTAAATACGTAAGCAGTAATGTTTATGAATTAATGATTAGTAACAAGGCTAATTTTTTGTCATTTGGTACTATTTATTTTGCTAAAAATAAGGATGCTAAAAAGCAAGGAAAAGAATCAGAAAAAACAACAAGTCAAGAAATTTTCTTAATGCAGTTTTTAAGAAGATGTTTAGGGGTTTTATTTTTTATATCATTCTTTTTTATGATGTTAACTGCTTATGACGAAGCTTTTAGTAAAAGAATAACAACGCCAATTACCCTGTCTATAGCTGTTTTTTTATTTTGGTTTACCTGGTATTTTTCAAAATTAAAACAAAAAGTAGATCTTTCATTCAAGTACAAAACTTATAAAAAAGAAGAAAATAAAAAAAACGTACGGCATTTTACTTTTATCATTAAAATGATACCTTTTTTAGTGTTTTTTATAACAGCGTTTATAGCCTGTTTTTTAATTATAGATGTTAATTGGTCTATAAATTTTCTTTTTATTGTAGGATTTACTAATTTTTTATTAGCAATTTTATATATAATTTCTATTGTTGGAAGGTCTTACTTAAAATACGTTTTTTATTCAGAAAAATATACAAAAATATTTTTAGTCGCAAATTCAGAATCGTATTTTAATAAAGATATAAAAGATAAAATAAGACCATCTGAAATAAAAATATTTAGTATTTTTTCTCAATTTAGTAATAATATTGTTTATTTAAAATTGATCTCAACAATAGGTTTTTTATGTGTACTCTCTTTAATTTATTTGAATCTTAATTGGAGCATCATTCATAAGGTAAATCCAATTCCTATTTTTTTAATGTACTATATGGCATATTATGGCATATTGGTAATTTATATAAAACACAGTAAGTACTATCTTCAAGATAAAAACAAGGTACAAGTTGCTAATTTAAAGAGTATAAACAAGTATAAGAAATGGTGGCAATACTATATTCCTGGTCTTTTAATAATATTCATTTTAACTGGATTTTATGCAACATTTAAAGGCAATGATTTACATGAATTACAAACTTTAAACAGAAATAAAAATGAAGTAACGTTTACAGAATATAAGGAGTCTATTAAAAATAAAAACAAACATTATTTTGCTGCGTCTTATGGCGGAGGTTTAAAGTCTAACTTATGGACTATGTTATTGCTAGATAAAATAGAACATAATAAAAATAGTGATTTTTTTGAGAATGTAAGGTGTATTTCTACGGTTTCAGGTGGCACAGTTGGCACTGTTAATTATTTATATTTAAAAGCAAATAATATTAAAAATAGGAGTAATAAAATAACACAATTAGGAAGATTAAATTCACTTTCTTTAGATCTTGTTTTTCTCTTAGGAAGAGATTTGTTAAGTGAATTAACACCAGATGTGTTTTATAAATTTAGAGGCAAAGACCGTTCTTTTTATGGTATGAAACAGCATTTATTTACAATTAACAATTCGATAGTAGATGAAAAAAAAACGTTCTATACTTCTTATTACGATGTAAAAAACTACTTTCCACCGTTAATTATTAATTCTACATCATTAAATGGTAGGTATGCAAATTCATTATCTTTAGTTTTAGATAAAAACAAAAACCAAGATTATAATGCTATTTTTCCTGGAGCTATAAATATTTTAGGTTCAAAAAAAAACAGCGAATTATCTTTATACAGACTAGCTTCTACCAGTAATAGATTTCCTTTTGTAAGTCCGGCTGCAAAAATAAAAATGAAAGGACATTTTTTAGATGGCGGAATTTTTGAAAATTCAGGTTTGTTAAGTGCACATAGTTTTGCAAATTATTTACTATCAAAAAAAATAATCAAAAAAAATGACACTACTAAAAATATTAAATTTGTTAATTTTATTAATTCTAAAGAACAATATATTTTAAAATTTATCGAAGAAAATAATATCTTTTTAGATTCTATAAACCCAACTGCAGAAATTGCGGGTATCCTAAAAGCAGTTTCTGCTACACGACTAAACCCCATTTATATAAAAGAGACCATAGAACATAAGTACGATTTAATTGCTATCTACTTGCCTCATTATTTTACTTTTAAAGACTTAAAAAAAGTGTTAGGTGGTTTTCCTAATGATAAAAAAGAGAATATCAAAAAAATACTACTAATGATTAAAATAAATAACAATATTATTAAATCAGTATTAGATGCTACAGATTATAATCGAAAAAAATGGGGAATAGTTCAGCCTGCCACAGGAAGGTTGTTGAGTAAAGCTTCAGTAAAATATCAAAAAGCAATGGTTGGTTTTCATCCAAATGTTATAAAACAGCTAAAAAAATTAGAGCGATAACCTTTTTTCAACTTCTAATATCAAATAAATAATAATAATAATTTAATTGTTTATCTTTATAATAATCACTAAAAAAACTAGAATGAGAAATTTAATATTACCATTATTAATAATTGTTTTGATAGCAACTTCTTGTGTGTCTAAAAAAAAACATGTTAACCTACAAACAAAGTATACAGAAGCCAAAGGTAGTCTGCAAAAATTAGAATTAAAATTCGAAAAAATTAATAATAGGGTTAAAGTTTATAATAATAAGATTAATTCTTTAAAAAGTGATAATGTTTCATTAGCAAAAGAAAATGCTTTTAAATTAGAGGTTGTTGATGGTAAGTTTTTGATTTCTAATGAAGTTAGAGGGTTTATGAATAAAACATTAGCAAAGGTAGATTCTAAAAAGTTAGCTACTGCAAAAACGCTAAAAGATTCTTTAAATTTAGCACTTTCATACAATTTAGTAAAGAAAACTTTAGGTAACGCCGAGTTTATAAACTCTGAAGATATAAATATTGATACCGATCAAACGGTTGTTATGATTTCTGTTTCTGAAAAGTTATTGTTTAATTCAGGAAGTTATAAAGTAAAAAAAGGTGCTTTAACGTTAATTACAAAGTTAGCAGATATTATTAAGTCTGAACCAAGTATGGATGTTATGATTGAGGGGCATACAGATTCACAAACCATTAATAATAAAAGTGTGCAAGACAATTGGGATTTAAGTGTAAAAAGAGCTACTTCTATTGTAAGACTTTTGCAAAACAAATTTTATATTGATGGAAACAGGTTAATAGCTTCGGGTAGAGGAGACACAAAGCCTTTATTGCCAAATACCAATAAAGAAAATAGATCTAAAAACAGAAGAACAAGAATTATTATATTACCCAATTTAAACAAGTTTTTTGCCTTATTAACAGAAGAAGGAGTTATAGACAGTAATTAAAAAATAGCGCTTTATAAAGTTTTAGTTTACCTTTTAGGCATTAAAACCTAAAAGGTAAACTACTTTAAAATTTCATTAATTCTAGACAACTCTTTATCAGAAAAAACGGTGTTTTTTATTGCTTTTACACTATCTAAAATTTGTTCAGTTTTACTAGCGCCAATTAATACAGAGGTAATTCTATTGTCTTTTAAAATCCAAGAAATTGCCATTTGTGCTAAAGATTGGTTTCTGTTTTTTGCTACTGCATTTAGTTTTTTAATTTTAGGAAGCATTTCTAAAACTTGATTTGTATTTAAAAACGGACTATCCTTTAAAGCTCTAGAATCTTTTGGTAAGCCTTCTAGGTATTTGTCTGATAGCATTCCTTGTGCTAACGGAGAAAAACAAATAGCGCCCACACCAGAATTTCCTAATAAATCTAATAAACCATCTTCTATCCATCTATTAAATAGGTTATAATTTGGTTGATGAATTATG
>CAYWOM010000084.1:0-6596 GCA_964459905.1 uncultured Polaribacter sp.
TTTTCTTTAACAACTATGCAAGTTCATTAAGTTTATATTACTTTATTTCTAACTTACTAACCATTGTAATTATGTTGGTAATTAAAAACTTTGTTATTGATGAAGATAAGATTCATGCACAAATAGAAGAAAACAAAAAGAAGCCAGAAAAGAAGAAAAGCAAGTTTAGAGAACGTATAGATACAGCTATGAAACAAGCGCAAGAACAACAAGCACAACAGAAAAAAAAGAAGTAATTAATATTTAAAATCTGTTTAAAAATTTTAAACTAAAAAAACCAAAACTTAATTGTTTTGGTTTTTTTTATGATTACAATTAACTATAATTTATAAAGGAAAGAAAATAAACAATACTAAATACTATTTTTAAAGTACACGTTCTTTTTTTGTTATTTAATTATTAAGCTGTTATTTTTTATTAAAACGAATATAAAACATCAAAAAAGTTATAATTATAAATAAAATTGCTAGACAGGTTTAGCCCTGATTGAAACGGCATCCTTTTTTATTTTTTGATAAAAAAGATATAGTGAAAAGCAGGAAATAGCTTCTAAAAATAAGTCTCCAATTACTAAAATAAACATGATATAATTGGAGACTTATTTACTAAACTAACTTTTTAGCATTTTGTACTTTTTGTTTTGTAAGTGCAATGTCTATAACCTGTTTCATATCTGAAACATAGTGAAAAACAAGGCCTTTTAAGTAAGATTCTTTTATTTCTAAAATATCTTTTTTATTCTCTTCGCACAAAATAATTTCTTTAATATTTGCTCTTTTTGCAGCTAATATTTTTTCTTTTATTCCGCCAACAGGCAATACTTTTCCTCGCAAGGTAATCTCGCCAGTCATGGCTAATTTATTTTTTACTTTACGTTGTGTAAATGAAGAAAGCAACGATGTTAACATAGTAATACCTGCACTTGGACCATCTTTTGGCGTTGCTCCTTCTGGTACATGAATATGTACATTGTATTTTTCTAAAACAGTAGCATCTACCCCAAACTCTTCTGCGTTTGCTTTAATATATTCCATGGCAATGGTTGCAGATTCTTTCATCACTTTGCCTAAATTACCAGTAATAGAAAGGGTTCCTTTTCCTTTAGAAATAATAGATTCTATAAATAAAATATCGCCACCAACGCTAGTCCAAGCTAAGCCTGTAACCACACCAGCAACGTCATTTGTTTCATATTTATCCCTATTTCTAGGTGTTCCTAAAATATCTTCTACTTTTTCTGATGTTATTGTAATCTCATATTCTTCTTCTAAAGCAATGCTTTTTGCTGCAAAACGCACCACTTTTGCCACTTGTTTTTCTAACCCTCTAACGCCAGATTCTCTTGTATAACCTTCAACAATTTTTTCTATTTGTTTTTTACCCAGCTTTACATCTTTGGCGGTTAACCCATGTTCTTTTAATTGTTTTGGTAATAAGTGTCTTTTAGCAATTTCTATTTTTTCTTCAATAGTATAACCTGTAACATTTATAATTTCCATTCGGTCTCTTAACGCCCAAGGAATTTGACCTAAATTATTTGCTGTAGCAATAAATAGAATTTTAGATAAATCGTACCCAACTTCTAAATAATTGTCATAAAAAGACTCATTTTGTTCTGGATCTAGTACTTCTAACATGGCAGAAGATGGATCTCCTTGATGACTTTGCCCTAATTTATCTATTTCATCTAATACAAAAACAGGATTGGATGTTCCTGCTTTTTTTAGATTCTTAATTAAACGTCCTGGCATGGCACCAATGTATGTTTTTCGATGACCACGAATTTCTGCTTCGTCTCTTAAACCACCTAAAGACATTCTTACGTATTTACGTCCTAAGGCTTCTGCAACCGATTTTCCTAAAGAAGTTTTACCAACTCCTGGAGGGCCATATAGACAGATAATTGGCGATTTCATGTCTTTTCTTAACTTTAAAACCGCCAAATGCTCTATAATTCTTTCTTTTACTTTTTCTAAACCAAAATGATCTTTGTCTAAAATTTTTACTGCGCGTTTTAAATCGAATTTATCTTCAGAAAAAATACCCCAAGGCAATTCTAAAAACAACTCTAAATAACTTCTTTGAATACCATATTCTGCAGCTTGTGGATTCATTCTTTTTAAACGACTTAACTCTTTGTTAAACGTCTCTCCTATTTCTTTAGACCACTTTTTCTTTTTGGCTTGCTTGCGCATTTCTTCTAATTCTTGATCATTAGAAACACCGCCCAATTCTTCTTGAATTGTTTTTAATTGCTGATTTAAATAATATTCGCGTTGTTGTTGGTCTAAATCTTCTCTTGTTTTAGACTGAATATCATTTTTTAATTGTAGTTTTTGAAGTTCTTTATTTAGGTTTTTTAACGCCAATAGAGCGCGTTCTTTTAAACTATCTTTTTCTAAAATAATTTGTTTTTGCGCCACAGACAAATCCATGTTTGATGAAATAAAATTCACCAAAAAAGAATTCGATTGAATATTTTTTATAGCAAATGAAGCTTCCGTTGGCAACATTGGGTTTTCTTTAATAACCTCTAAAGCTTGTTCTTTTATAGAATCTATAATGGCATTAAACTCTTTTTTATCTGCAATTTCTTTATCTTCTACAACTTCTTTTACAGTTGCTTTTAAATAAGGTTCATCTTGTATAATTTCATTAATTTCAAAACGTTTTTTACCTTGTATAATAACGGTTGTATTACCATCTGGCATTTTTAAAACACGTAAAATTTGCGCTACAACCCCTGTGGTATGAATATCTTTTAAACCAGGTTCTTCTACATCTTCATTTTTTTGGGCAACAACACCAATTACTTTATCGCCTTTATTGGCATCTTTTATTAACTGAATAGATTTATCTCTACCTGCTGTAATAGGAATTACAACCCCTGGAAACAACACCGTATTTCTTAAAGGTAAAATTGGTAGTATTTCGGGTACGCTTTCTTTATTTATTATTTCTTCGTCTTCCGGGGTCATTAACGGAATTAACTCTGAATCTTCATTTAACATATCGTTAAGCGACAAGTTGTCTAAACGTAATATTTTTGATTTGCTCATTAGTTATATATCTGTCATACTGACATTATTTTTTATTAAACAAAAAATGAATGTCAATTATTTATTATTAATTTATTGATAATCAATTAAATAAAATTAATTCAATAAATTATCATTGTATTAAAAACAATAGTTGTGCCATTGCTAATTAGATGATACGTACTTCATTTTTTTTTATCATTTTTGCAATTGAAAATAAAAATATGGCTGCTGTAAAGATTCGTAAAATTGAATATAAAGGTTGGAAAAATACGATTGAAATTTCAAATTTAGAAATTAAAATATTGATAGTTCTAGAAACAGGAAGAATTATGCATTATGGTTTTTTAGATGGTACAAACATCTTTTATGAAAATAAAGAACTAGAAGGAGTTGTATTTAACACTGGAGATTATTTTAAAAATAACACTAAAATTGTGGCTCCAAATGTTGGTGGAAATAGAGTGTTGCCTTGTTCCGAAGAATATTTTAATATGCTAACTGGGAGCAGACATGTACCAGATCCTTTTATAAACGCTAGTCCTTATAGCGTTTCTTACTTAAAAAACGGAATTACTATTACAAGCCCAACAAGTAAATTATTAGGAATACAAATAAAAAGAACGCTTACCATTTCTAAAAAAGGAACAGCCGTTAAAATTGAACAAGAATTGTTAAAAAAAATGCCCGCTAAAAATAATGAATTTGAAAAAATTCCATTAACAATCTGGAGTTTATCAAAAATTAAAACACCAAATAATAGTTATTTACCAATTCATGAAAATAGTATTTTTAAAGACGGTTTTTTAATTCCGGTTTGGCCAGACGCAAAAAATAATGCAACCCTAAATGTAACTGTTAATAACGCTATTTTAAAATTAAAATCTTCAGAAAACTTACCTCAAAAAGTGGGTTCGGATGCTAGAAATTGGGTTGCTGCTTCTTTAGAAAAAACTGTATTTGTAGAAGCGTTTAGCTTTGATACTAGTTCTAAGGCTAGTTACCCAGACAATGGCACTTCTGTTACTATTTTTGGAAATAATTTATTTACAGAATTAGAATGTTTAAGTCCAGAGAAAATATTAAAAATCGGAGAAAAAATAGCTTATAATTTAGAATGGAGCTTGCATAAAGTAACCAATAAAAACAGCGTAAAAGCACTCTTAGCAAATCTTTACAAAGAATAAAAAGTTACTACTTAAATAAAAAAGGTTATTTTTATTTTAAAGAAACTGTCACAACTTAAAAACAGTTTTGTCTTTACCATAGAAACGTTTTATTGGAAGCTAACCAACTACATATAACCAACCTTATAAAACGCTGCAAAAAGTCTGATAAAAATGCACAATTAGAAATTTACAAAGCCTATAATAAGGCAATGTTTAATGTTTCTTACCGTATTTTAAAAGACGAATTTGAGGCAGAAGATATCTTGCAAGAAGCATTTTTAACAGTGTTTACAAAAATAGAAATGTATAAAGGTGAAGTTACCTTTGGTGCCTGGTTAAAAAGAATTGTTATCAATAAAAGTTTAACTCAATTAAAGAAAAATACAAGATATCAAGAAGTAAAAATGGAAGTAATTCCGAATGATACTATAGAAGAAGAAACAATAGATTATACAGGTTTAAAAGCAGAAAATGTACTTAATTGTATGCAAAGCTTAAAAGAAAATTACAGATTGGTTTTAAACTTACACCTAATAGAAGGATTCGATTATGAAGAAATTTCGCAAATTTTAAATTATACTAATGAAAACGTAAGAACCACAATATCTAGAGCAAAGAAGAAATTAAAGCAGGTTTTACTTGCAGACAGTACTAATACACAAGAATATGGAAGATAAATTAGAGCAATTTTTTTCTGAAAATAATTTCGATTTTAAAGAACCTAATAAGGGTCATTTAGATCGTTTCGAAAGAAAGTTAAATCTACCACAAAAAAGAAATAAAACATCTTGGAAATGGTTGTCTGTAGCAGCATCTGTTGTTTTAATTTTAGGTTTTTGGCTAGGTAGCAATCATCAAAAAAGACAAGTAGATTTGGCAGATGTTTCTCCAAAAATGGAAGAAGTACAAAGCTATTTTGTTACAGCTATTCATCAAGAATTAAAAACACTCGAAAAAAACAGAAGTTTAGATACAGAAACAATAATAGAACACGCTTTAGAAGAATTAGAAGAACTAGAAGACAATTATAAAACATTTGTAAAAGACCTTACAAAAAATGGTAAACAAAAAACAATTATAAATGCAATGATAAAAAACTATCAAAGACGTTTAGATATTTTAGAAAATACCTTAAAGCAGATAGAAATAATAAAAAACCCTAATCTTTTAAACAATGAAATTTATATATAAAATAGCGCTTATATTCTTGTTATTTCCTTTATTAGCAGTAGCTAATGATGATGAAAAGAGACATGAAAAAAGTAAAGTTATTAAAAAAGAATACACTGTAAATACAAATGCAAAAGTAGCCTTAAATAACAGATACGGTAATTTAAATATTACAACCTGGGACAAAAACCGTGTAGAAATTGAAGTTACTATTACTGTAAAAGGAGATGATTTAGAAGCCTTAGAAGATAAACTTTCTAGCATTAGAATCGCTTTTAATGCAAATGCATCTTTAGTTGATGTTGAAACAATTATTGGTGATAAAAAAAATAGCTGGTCTTGGTGGAAAAAAAGTAAAGACATTAATTATAAAATTAATTATGTAGTAAAAATGCCAGCCACCAATTCTATAGATTTAAACAACGATTACGGAAATATTTATCTAGACAAAATCTATGGAAAAGCAGATATAAAATGCGATTATGGTAAAATTTCTATCGGCGAATTATTAGCAAAAAACAACACTATTAATTTAGATTATTGTGCAACTTCTACTATTAATTATATGAAAAGTGGCGATTTAAATATTGATTATTCTAAACTAAATGTAGACAGATCAGAAAATTTAAGAGTAAACGCAGATTATTCTACTATTAAACTAGAAAAAACAGGGAGTGCAAATTTTAACTCAGATTATGGTGCTATAGCTGTAGATGACGCCGATGAAATTACTATAAATGCAGATTACGTAAGTATGCGCATAGGAATTATTAGAAAAAACTTAAATATAGATACAGAATATGGTTCTGTAAGCATAAAAAAAATAGCAAATGGTTTTGAGAATATTTTTATAAACGCACAATATACAGGCGTAAGAATTGGTGTTGCAGAAGATGCCGTTTTTAATTTCGAATTAGATTTGGAGTATGCTGGTTTTAAGAGAGATAATGATAAAATAGAGTTTTTTAAAAGTATTTCAAAATCAACTAAAAAATATTACGAAGGCAAATACGGCAAAGGAAATACAAGTTCTACACTAAAAATTAAGTCGCAATTTGGTGGCGTAAGTATTAAAGAAAATTACTAACACTAACTTAAAAAACAAATAGATATGAACAAGAAAATTATTTTAACCAGTTTAATTTTAACCTTAACTTTTGCTATAAACGCACAAGATTGGTGGGGAAATAATAAAAAAGTTAAAGGAAACGGAAATTTA
>CAYWOM010000085.1:0-6577 GCA_964459905.1 uncultured Polaribacter sp.
TATTAATCCAATAAACAACAGCTAAAAGAAAGGTAAAGTGTATAGCTTTAGTACCCCTAAACTGCTATAACTCCTTTGGAATATGAAGTTAATACATATTCTATTGGGAAGTAAACAAGCAAAACAATCAAATAACAAAAACCCACTAAACCTTTGTTTATATTGTAAATATTGATGATTTAAATTAATTGAAATTATCAATACTTTGTTTAGTTACAGTTTATTTTTTACATTTTTTTCCTTTGTTGTACCTCAGTCCTATTTTTTTGTAAAAATACCTATATCTTTAGTGCATAATTTTTTTTATGAAAACAGCAAAACAATGGTTTGATGAATACGCCTTAAGTCATCAAAACGAAACCAACCAAGTAGTACACTATATATGTGTTCCATTAATTTTTTTTAGTGTTACAGGACTACTAATGAGCATACCAACTACTTTTTTAGAAAACATATTTGATTTATATAATCCGTTATTAGAAAACTGGGCATTTGTAATTGGTATTCTTATATCATTTTTTTACTTACAATTAGGGCTTTGGTATTTTATAGAAATGATATTTATAATACTACTTTGTATTGTTGGTAATTTTTGGTTAGGTAATAATAGTAACCTATTATATGCATCAATAACTATTTTTGTTTTAGCTTGGATTGGGCAATTTTGGGGCCATAAAATAGAAGGAAAAAAACCTTCGTTTGCCAAAGATTTACAATTTTTATTAATTGGTCCTCTTTGGGTAATTCAAAAAATTGGAAAAAAGAAATAAGATGAAACAAGAAATAAACTTCGAAGATTTTTTAAAAATTGATATTAGAATAGGAACTATTATTGAAGTAAATGATTTTCCAAAAGCTAGAAAACCCTCCTATCAATTAAAAATTGATTTTGGCAATCTAGGGATTAAAAAATCGAGTGCTCAAATAACAGATTTATATACTAAAGAAGAATTATTACAAAAACAAGTTTCTGCAATTATCAATTTTAAACCAAAACAAATTGCAAACTTTATGAGCGAATGTTTAGTTATTGGTGTTTATAATAGTAAAGAAGAAGTTGTTTTATTACAAGCTTCTAAAGATGTTAAAAATGGCGAGCAGATTAATTAAATTTTACTTAAAACAAGGCTAAATCGAGTAAGATTAACAATCCTTAAAAATTTTTAACCTTACTACTTTATTATCTTTCAACTTTATTAATATTAAACTTAGTTGCTTTAAATATTTGCAACTAATTTATTTAATTTTTCTCTTCTAACATTGGTACAAAAGCAAAATTACCTAACTCATGTTTTTCAAATTCTTTAGCAGATTTTCTTACAAAAAGTGTCATTATTTGTGTTTTATCCCCTACCGGAATTAACAACTTCCCTCCTATTTTTAACTGCGATAATAAAGGGTTTGGCACAAATGGTGCGCCAGCAGTTACTATAATTTTATCGAAAGGTGCTTGTTCTTTTAAGCCTTTGTAACCATCACCAAAAATAAATTTTTTAGGATTATAGCCAAGCTTTGGTAAAAATAAAGAAGTTCTTTTAAACAGTTCTTTTTGTCTTTCAATAGAATACACTGTTGCTTTTAGTTCTAATAAAACAGCTGTTTGATAGCCAGAACCCGTACCAATTTCTAACACTTTATCGGTAGATTTTATTTCTAAAGTTTGTGTTTGAAATGCAACTGTATAAGGCTGAGAAATAGTTTGATCTGCTGCAATAGGAAATGCTTTGTCTTGATACGCATGATCTTCGAAACTAGAATCTATAAACAAATGCCGTGGAATTTTACGCACAGCATTTAATACATTTTCATCTGTAATACCTTTTACTTTTAAAACAGTAGCTAACTGGTTTCTAAGTCCTTGATGTTTTGATGTGTCTTTCAATAATAAGAGTTTTCTTAGGGCTAAAAATAGTAATAAATCTAATTAAATTCTTATAAAATTGTATCTTTGTTTTTGGCTATATAATTGGCCTTAATTTACTAAACATCAGTTCGAGTGCAGTAGAGAACTTACAAAGCCTCTAGACTGCCCTCGATTAAACAAAACAAAGAATTTATGCTAAAAGCTGGAGTTTTAGGTGCAGGTCATCTAGGAAAAATACATCTTCGTTTATTACAAGAATCTAATAAATATGAATTGGTAGGATTTTATGATCCGTTTACAGAAAATGCCCAAAAAGTTGCCAAAGAATTTGGTTATAAATTATTTGATTCTATAGAAAGTTTAATTGATGCGGTAGAAGTTGTAGATATTGTAACTCCTACTTTATCGCATTTCGATTGTGCAAAATTAGCCATCGAAAAAGGATGTCATGTTTTTATTGAAAAACCAATTACTAAAACTGTTATAGAAGCAGAAGCTATTAAAACATTGGCAAGTCAGTATCACGTACAAGGGCAAGTTGGTCATGTAGAACGTTTTAACCCAGCATTTACTGCTGTAAAAGACATGATAAACAACCCCATGTTTATTGAAACACACAGATTAGCCGAATTTAATCCAAGAGGAACCGATGTTCCAGTGGTGTTAGATTTAATGATACACGATATAGATATTATTCTTTCTGTAGTAAAATCTAAAGTAAAAAGCGTGCACGCAAGCGGAATTTCTGTAATTTCTGAAACACCAGATATTGCCAACGCAAGAATAGCGTTTGAAAACGGTTGTGTTGCTAATTTAACGGCGAGTAGAATATCTATGAAAAACATGCGAAAATCTCGATTTTTTCAAAGAGATGCCTATATTTCTGTAGATTTTTTAACAAAAAAATCTGAAGTTGTTAGAATGAAAGATGTACCAGAAAACCCAGATGAGTTTGCCATGATTTTACAAAATGCAGAGGGTATAAAAAAACAAATATATTTTGACAATCCGGCAATTGAAAATAATAATGCCATTTTAGATGAATTAGAAAGCTTTGCAGATGCTATAGAAAATGGCACAAAACCTGTGGTTTCATTAGGTCAGGCAACAGAAGCTTTAAGAGTTGCACAAATGATTATTGATTGTTTTTAAAAAGTTATTAAGTTGATAAATAAAAATTAGCTTTTTAGTTTTTATAGAATTTTAATAAACAATTGCGTTAGGGATAGAGCGGCGTGTTTGAGCTCTTTTTTAGGTGTAAGTTCGAATGCCACGCTTTTTGCGTGGTGTATTGAGAACAAACCTAAAAAAAGCGAGTAGCGAAAGCCCGTTAAAACGCCCAAAAACATAAATAAATTGAAAACTATTTTAATATTTAAACAATAAATTTTAATGAATAACATAGCGGTTATTGGTGCCGGAACCATGGGAAATGGCATTACCCACACATTTGCACAGTTTAATTATAACGTACATTTAATAGATGTTTCGCAAGTGGCTTTAGACAAAGGAATGGCAACCATCTCTAAAAATTTAGACCGAATGGTAGCAAAAGAAAAAATTTCTGAAGCTGATAAAATAAAAACTTTAGCCAATATTACCACTTTTACTTCTATAAGAGAAGGTGCGTTAAATGTAGATTTAGTGGTGGAAGCTGCTACTGAAAACGTAGCTTTAAAAGCTAAAATATTTAAAGAATTAGACCAATTTTGTGCAGAAAAAACTATTTTGGCTACAAATACTTCATCTATTTCAATAACACAAATTGCGGCTGTTACCAACAGACCAGAAAAGGTAATTGGAATGCATTTTATGAATCCGGTACCAATTATGAAATTGGTAGAAATTATTAGAGGTTATAATACGTCTGATTTGGTAATGAATGCCATTGTTAATTTGTCTGAAAAAATTAATAAAAACCCGGTAGAAGTTAATGATTATCCTGGTTTTGTTGCCAACAGAATTTTAATGCCAATGATTAACGAATCTATAGAAACCTTATACAATGGTGTTGCTGGCGTTAAAGAAATTGATACTGTAATGATGTTAGGAATGGCACACCCAATGGGCCCTTTACAGTTGGCAGATTTTATTGGTTTAGATGTGTGTTTGTCTATTATGAATGTTTTGTATGATGGATTTAAAAACCCGAAATATGCCCCTTGTCCGTTGTTAATTAATATGGTTATGGCAGGAAAACTAGGTATAAGATCTGGTGAAGGTTTTTACGATTATTCTAAAAGTAGAAAAGCGGAAAAGGTGGCTAAAATGTTTGTATAATTAATTATTTGATGAATAAAACAATCTATTTAACAATTTTATTTTTTTGTTTCTCGTTTTCTTTTTCTGCACAAAAAAAAACCAAAAACATTCTAATACCCTATAAAATTGGCGTTTTATATAATTACGGAACCAATGAAAATTTTGTGTTTAATGATCTAGATTATACGTATAATACCAATACGTTTAAAGGGCAGGCTTTTTATAAACTAGGAAATTGGAAAAGCTTACATTTAGAGTTGATTGTGCAACCTCAAATTCAGTTTTTAAAACATCAGTTACTTAATAAATATTATATTTTACCTAATGAGGCTAATTACCAAGCTAAAATAGATGAGTTTACGCAACTAAAAAAAGTACATATCTATGCCTTAGAATTTGGTTTTGCTACCAAAAAAAAAATAACTAAAAATTTAGATTTACAAGGTACAATAAGTTTAGGATTATCTTTTATAGATAGTAGAAGTGAAAGGTTAACAAAAGGATTTACATTTATAGAAAATTTTTCTGTTGGCTTTTCTTATAAAGCGTATAAAAAAACCTTTTTATACCTTGGAACCAATTTTGGTCACGTTTCTAATTTAAACTTTCAAAAACCAAATGATGGTTATAATATTCTTGGTTTAGAAGTAGGTATATCTTATAAAATTAAATAAGAAAACGTTAATCTTAACAAATTAAAATTGACTTTTTAATATAATTATTTCCCCAAGCAAGCGTTTATGATGTGTTTTTTTTCGGTAATAAAATAGCTTATTATAGCATTGGTAAATCCATAGAACATAGCCATAAGGTAGTTTAAAATATCTCTTTTGATTTTTTAATTACTGTAGCAGTAATTTACAATCAAGTTTGTAGTTTCATTTTTTATCTAATTTTTATTTTTTTTTATTCACTTTATTTTATAATTTTTTTTTTGATAAATTAAAATTATGAGAAATTTAATAGTTTAAACTATAATTATTATTGATAGTTTTAATATCTTTATCAAAACCTCTTATGTAAATGACAATTACCCAATTAAAATACGTTTTATCTGTAGCAGAATACCAAAATTTTACGGTTGCAGCAGAACATAGTTTTGTTACACAGCCTACGCTAAGTATGCAAATTCAGAAATTAGAAGACGAGTTAGATGTAAAAATATTTAACAGGGCTAAAAAACCCATAGAATTAACCGAAGTTGGCAAAAAAATAGTAGAACAAGCAAAAGTAATTGTTGATGAAAGCAATAGAATCTTAGATATTGTGCATCAACAAAAAGGATTTATTGGTGGCGAATTTAAAATAGGAATTATCCCGACAATTATGCCAACATTATTACCAATGTTTTTAAATAGTTTTACAAAAAAATATCCAAAAGTAAAATTAATTATTGAAGAATTAACCACAGAAGAAATTGTACGAAAATTAACAGATGGTCATATAGATGCCGCTATTGCAGCGACACCACTAGAAAATGAAGCCATTAAAGAAAGACCCTTGTATTACGAGCCTTTTGTAGGTTTAGTGCCGCAAAACCATCGTTTATTTAAAGAAAAAGTTATTAAAATTGATGAGCTAGAAATGGATGACATTTTATTATTAGAAGACGGCCATTGTTTTAAAGAAAGTGTAATTAATTTGTGTAGAACTTTTAAAACCGATAACAAAAAATCATTTCAATTGGCAAGTGGTAGTTTTGATACGTTGATAAAATTAACCAAAGAAGGTTTAGGGATGACGCTTTTACCTTATTTACATACCTTAGATTTAAATGATACAGACAAAACTCATTTACGCGAATTTACAAATCCGCCACCAGCTAGAGAAGTGAGTATAATTTACCATAAATCTCAATTAAAAATGCAATTAATAGAAGCTTTAAAAAAATCTATTGATGGTGTTATTAGAGGTGCTATTTCTTTTTCTGATGTAAAGATTATTAGCCCGTTACAAAAAAAATAAAATATGATTTTTACTTTTTAAGTATAAAAAATCCAGCCTAAGCTGGATTTTTTACTTTATATAATATTAAAACTACACCATTGCAGCTGCAATTTTTTTATATGTTCCGTTTTCTAACAACACTCTAATTGCAGAAAAAGCAGTAATTGTTTCATCGATATCTTCTTGCGTATGTGTTGCTGTTGGTATTAACCTTAAAATAATTAATCCTTTAGGAATTACTGGGTATACCACAATAGAACAGAAAACTCCATGATTTTCACGCAAATCATTTACCATTGCCATTGCCTCTGGAATATCACCTTTTAAAAACACAGGTGTTATACAGGTTTGTGTCGTTCCTAAATCGAAACCAGCGTTGCGTAAACCAGATTGAAGGTTTGTGGTGTTCTCCCACAATTTTTCTTTTAATTCTGGCATTGTACGCAACATATCTAAACGTTTTAATGCTCCTTTTACCATTGCCATTGGTAATGATTTTGCAAA
>CAYWOM010000086.1:0-6545 GCA_964459905.1 uncultured Polaribacter sp.
TGAATCTGGTAGAATGAAAACCGGAACACCGCCAAGAGTTGATGGTAGGTCTTTAGATTATTCTAAAATGATAGAACAGCCTGGCGACGCAATCACCGAAAAGTTTTCTTATCTACCAACTACAAAGTCACTAGAGAAACAACGTTCTTGTTGGCTTTCATACACTAATTTAAATGTACATGATTCTTTACGAGAAGGTTTCGATCGATCTCCTATGTTTAATGGTAGAATTCAATCTACAGGTCCAAGATATTGCCCTTCAATTGAAGATAAAATTGATAGATTCGCAACTAAAGACAGACACCAAATTTTTGTAGAACCAGAAGGTTGGACAACCTGCGAAATGTATGTAAATGGTTTTTCTACATCATTACCCGAAGATATTCAAGACAAAGCAATTAGATCTATTGAAGGTTTTGAAAATGTAAAATTTTTAAGATATGGCTACGCTATAGAATACGACTTTTTTCAACCTACACAATTAAAACATTCTTTAGAAACTAAACTAATAAAGAATTTGTTTTTTGCGGGTCAAATTAACGGAACAACAGGCTATGAAGAAGCTGCAGCACAAGGCTTAATGGCAGGCGTAAATGCAGCCTTAAAAACACAAAATAAATTGCCATTTATCTTAAAAAGAAATGAAGCATATATAGGTGTGTTAATAGATGATTTAATTACAAAAGGTACAGAAGAACCGTATAGAATGTTTACATCAAGGGCAGAATACAGAACTCTTTTAAGGTAAGATAATGCAGATCTAAGGTTAACACCTTTGGCTTTTAAATTAGGCTTGGCATCTAAAGAACGATTAGAAAGAGTTAAGGAAAAGCAACGTAAAACAGATTTATTGATTAATTTTTTAAACGTAACCAGTGTTCGTCAAGAAGAAATTAATCCAATTTTAGAAGCCAAAAACCTTGCGCTAATCAATCAGTCTATGAAATTATTTAAAATAGCGGCAAGACCACAATTAAGTTTTTCTGACTATAAGCATATTAAAAAATTAAATACTTTTCTAATTGAAAACACTATAGAAAAGGATGTTATCGAACAAGCAGAAATACATTTAAAATATTCTGGTTATATAGAGAAAGAGAAAAACAATGCAGACAAATTAAATAGGTTAGAGAATGTTGTTATTCCTTCTAAATTTAACTATCAAAAAGTACAATCGCTTTCTTATGAGGCTCGAGAAAAATTAAGTAAAATACAACCTACATCTATATCACAAGCAAGCAGAATCAGTGGTGTTTCGCCAAGCGATATTTCTGTTTTATTGGTTTATATGGGAAGATGATTTTGATGTGAATTATAAATGTTCCACGAGGAACATTTTAAAAATGAAAGAAATGGAGACCCTAAAAAAATTACACTCTGGTTTAAAACCTTTTCTAAATTGTGAAGATTTTACAGTTTCAGGAGAAATCTATGAGGTGTTAGTGAATTCAGAATATGATATGTTGGTAACATCTCCGGTTCCTAAAAACTTAAAAAACTATTATAAAAGTGAAGATTATATCTCACATACAGATGCTAATAAAAGCATCTTCGATAGAATATATCAAATTGTAAAAACTCATACTTTAAAGAAGAAATTAAAGTTAATTAATTCTTTTAAGACAGAAACCAAAAATATTTTAGATGTTGGAGCTGGTACTGGAGATTTTTTAAGTGTTTGTAAAAATAATGGATGGAATGCTTTAGGGGTTGAGCCAAATATTGGCGCCATTAATATTGCCGCAACAAAAGGTGTTTTCTTAAAGGAAGAGTTATCAGAAATTAAAAACAAAAAATTTGATGTTATTACTTTATGGCATGTTTTAGAACATGTAGAAGAATTGCCAGATTATATTTTAAAATTAAAGAGTTTATTATCAAAGAAAGGAAAACTTGTAATTGCTGTTCCTAATTATAAAAGTTATGATGCTAATTATTATAAAGAACATTGGGCTGCTTTTGATGTTCCAAGGCATTTGTGGCATTTTTCTCAATCTTCAATTTATAAGTTATTTTCTGAAGTAAATATGATTCTTGAAAAAACCATTCCCATGAAATATGATGCTTATTATGTTTCTCTTTTAAGTGAAAAATATAAGACCGGAAAAATGAAACCACTAAACGCTTTTTATAGAGGTTTTATGTCAAATAAAAAAGCAAAGTATTCTTCTGAGTATTCTTCTTTGATCTATGTTATTAAAAACGAGTAATACTGTTTTAAGCAGGTTTTAACTCATCTAAATTTTAAAACAAATAAGATGTATTAAAAAAAAACAAAACCCTCTTAAAAAGCGTTTTTTAAAAAGGTTTTTAATAGGTTATAGCTATGGTTTATGTTTTAGTAATAATTTTTAACTATTTAATAAAAACACACCAAAAACAGCTACTAAAAAATACACTGTTAAAGACATAGCGCCTGCATAATCTTTTGCCAGACGTTGCCCAATTAACAAAAAAATTAAACTAATAGCAGAGAGTTCAATACCTAACGAAGCAATTTCTTTTGCTCCAGATGTGAATAATTGATAAATGCCAACAATCATTAAGCAGCCCGCAATAATTTCTAAAATTAAAATAATAGCCAACAAAATTGGAACACTATTTTTTAGAGGAGAGTTTTTAAAATGATCTTTTATAAAAGACACATTTCCATTCCAATCTATTAATTTATCAAAGCCAGATTGTAAAAATGTAACAATTAAAAAAAGTAGAATTAAAATTTCTGTTGGGTAATCGGTAAGTAGTTTCATGTTATTTGTTTTTATTTTCGAAATAATAGTAAATTTTATTTTATACTCTATTTTCTATTATAAGTATTTTTTTACTTAAAAATTACAGAGTTTTTTTAATTAGTTTTTCAATCTTAGCATCTAATGTAATGTGTCCACAGAAATTATTTACAAGATACTGTCTATGTAATCTGCTTCCCGATTCATCTCTTCTTTTGATGCTCCTCTCCGTATCATCGACTCTATTATTGTGTGACAATAAGATTGATAACTCATTACTAGCTGTCGTTCTTTAATTGTTAGAGGCCTCAATTTAGGTTTGTTCTCTGGTTCTTCTTGATTCTTCATTTATATAATCTTCAGGAGAATTTACTTGGTATAGCATACCATAAGTTTTAAAACCTATAAGTTAACAAAATTTTGCTTTTATTTTATCTACAATTGTTTGTGCCAATTTTTGATGACTTTCAACCGTCCAACCAGCAACATGTGGCGATAAAATCACATTTTCTGAAGCGATTAAATATTTGAAAGCATCTGGCATTTTATCATCAGAAAAAAGGTTTTCAAAAGATGTTTTTTCGTATTCTAAAACATCTAAACCTGCACCTAAAATTTTGCCATACTTTAATGCAGCAACTAAATCTTTTGTTACTACAGATGAACCACGTGCGGTATTTATCAACCAAAAATTCTTTTTAAAACTATTTATAAAACTGGTGGTTACCATATTTTTGGTCTGTGTTGTTTGTGGTGTATGTAGGCTTAATACATCAGCTTTTTCCTTTAACTCTTGTAATGAAACTTGGACACAATTTTCATCTGAAACATCTTTTTTTATATCATAACAAAGTACATCGACATTAAAACCACGTAATTTTTTAGCGAAAGATTTTCCCATATTTCCGTAGCCAATTAACCCAACAGTTTTACCATCTAATTCTAAACCGCGATTGTTTTCACGCAACCATTTGCCGTTTCTAACTTCTTTATCTGCTTTGTTTAACTTATTAAAAAGAGATAATAACATGGCTAAAGAATGTTCGCCAACAGCATTTCTATTTCCTTCTGGCGCAGCAATAAGTTCTATATTCTTATACGCTGCATACTTACAATCTATATTTTCTAAACCAGCACCTACTCTACCAATAAATTTTAAATTAATGGCTTTGTCTAAAAATCTTTTGTCGATAGAAAAACGACTTCTAATAATAAATCCATCGTATAAATGAATTTTAGCCATAATTTCTTCTTTTGAAGAAGTATAATCTTCATGGTTTTGAAAACCTAAATCGCAGAGTTGTTTAAGTAAAAGTGGGTGATTTGTGTCTAAGTGAAGTGTTTTCAAAAGAAAAGTTTTAAATTTTAGTATTGTTAGGCTTTTTGTGCCTTGTTGTTCTAGCAAAGGCAGATAAATAAATAATTATAGACTCTTAGAATTTGTACGATTAAAAATTCCAATTAATTATAGGAAATTTACGTTTTTCATTTACGTTCCAAATTCCTATTTGTATTCCTTTAATTGCTTCACTTTTATTAAAAATTCCTATTTGAACTCCGCACATTTCTTTTCCATAGTTAAACCCTCCAATCTGTAAACCATTCATAATTAATGCTGAATTTTGTATTGAAACTTGAGCTCCATTGCAGTATAACGTTTCATTTAATAATCCAGAAATTTGAATTCCATTAGATATATCCATTGCATTCCAAAGACCAGCAATCGCAATTCCGTTATTCATTAATCCAAATTGAGCAATTACTCCAATTGTAATACCATTAAAATTTACATCTCCAACTGTTCCTGTTGAAATATTTATTCCATTTATAATCTCATCAAATTCATAATCTTTTAGATTAAATTTTCCATTAATAGTATCGGTTCTAGAAATAGGGCTTCCATTTCCAATTGGTGCTAAAAAACCAATTCCTGGAATTTCTAATCGTATTCCGTTTGTTTTAACAAACCTAATTTTATCATTAAATTGTGGAAAAGCACCAAACGAAACACCATTGATTGTAGTGTTTTGAGTATGAAAAGTTCCAATTAAATATCTAGTCTTTTTATTGTAATCTTGACTATAACTTTTAATTGAAAATAAAATTATGAAAATAAAAATGGTGTTTTTCATATTCAGTATTTTACGTTATTGGCAACAGCATTTATAATTTAATACTGTTCTTTTTCATTTGGAAAATCACTGCTTTTTACATCAGAAATATAGTTTTCAAAAGCACTAGTCATTTCTTTATATAGATCTAAATATCTACGTAAAAAACGCGGATTAAATTCGTGGGTCATACCAATCATATCATGAGTAACTAAAACTTGACCGTCAACCCCATTTCCAGCGCCAATACCAATTACAGGAATATTTAAAGCATCAGCTACTTTTTTAGCTAATTTTGCAGGAACTTTTTCTAAAACAATTGCAAAACACCCAATTCTTTCTAACATTAAAGCATCTTCCATTAACTGTGCAGCTTCTTCTTCTTCTTTTGCTCTAACGGTATATGTGCCAAATTTATAGATAGATTGTGGAGTTAATCCTAAATGCCCCATTACTGGAATACCGGCATTTAAAATACGCTTTATTGGTTCTTTAACCTCTCTACCACCTTCTAACTTTATAGAATGGCCACCACTTTCTTTCATTATTCTAATAGCAGAACGTAAGGCTTCTTTTGGGTCTGATTGATAGCTTCCAAAAGGCAAATCGACTACTACTAAACAACGATCTATAGCTCTAACAACAGAACTTGCATGGTAAATCATTTGATCTAAAGTAATAGGCAAGGTTGTTTCATGACCAGCCATTACATTAGAAGCAGAATCACCTACTAATAAAACATCTATTCCAGCGCCATCTAAAATTTTTGCCATGGTATAGTCATAAGCGGTTAGCATGGATATTTTTTCTCCATTTGCTTTCATTTCTACCAAAGATTTTACAGTAACACGTTTGTATTGTTTTTTTGCTGTAGACATATTTATTAATTTTTTGTTCTGGTAAAAGTAAGAAATATCAATAGATGTTTTACACCTTAATCGTTTGTTAATCTTAAATTAATGCATTGATATCAATAATCTTATTTAAATAATGGTTTTTGCTTTTCTAAGACAGTTTGTAAATAATTACGTCTTATACTTTAAAGGTGATTATTAATTTGATAACTATTGGAAGAAGATGGAATTGTAATTCATTACATCAGAAAAATAGCATTATATTTGTTTCTTTATTTTTTGAATGAAAGAAGAAATACACATAATAAATTTTGATAAATGGATTGATAATTACTCGGATTATCTATTTAATTATGCTGCTGTGCGTGTAAATGATAGTGATTTAGCAAAAGATTTAGTACAAGACACTTTTTTTGCAGGATTAAAGTCGGCTAAAAATTTTCAAGGAAAATCTACAGAAAGAACCTGGCTAGTTTCTATTTTAAAAAGAAAAATAATAGATCATTATAGAAAAATAAATTCTAAAAAAGGACAAGCAGAAGTTCGAATGAACTTTTATAATGATGGAGAAAATGAAGGTAATTGGATTGAAGAACGTGTGCCACAAAGTTGGGATAATCAATCTGAAAAAGATATCGAAAATAAAGAATTAAGAAGTCAATTAGATATTTGTATCAATAAATTACCAGAAAAATATGCAATGGTTTTTAGAATGAAAACCATACAAGAATTTGAAACAGAAGAAATCTGTAAGGAGTTAGATATTACTGCGTCAAATTTATGGGTTATTATACACAGAGCAAGAACACAATTGCGAAAATGTATGGAAGATAATTGGTTTAATATTTAAG
>CAYWOM010000087.1:0-6520 GCA_964459905.1 uncultured Polaribacter sp.
AATGTAAATCCTAAAGAAGCAATAGGGAAAAGCACCAAAGTAGGTTTGCAAAATATTGCAGACAGATATGGGTTAATCACTAACAAAGCAGTAAAAATAGAAAATAATAATAACATATTTAAGGTGAGTTTACCTCTCTTATATAAAATGAACAACATTATGTACACAGAAGATTTAGAAAACAGCAACTATATAAAAGCAGTAGAAAGAGTAGAAAAATTAAAAGAATTTTATCAGAACTTAACATCTTATTGTCTGGTAATTCCGTTTTTAATATTCATTAATTTAAGATTCTCTCCTGGTTTTCACTGGTTTTGGTTTCCAATATTTGGTTGGGGAGTGGGTTTAACTTTTCACTTTTTAGAAGTAAATAATTATAATATTTTCTTAGGAAAAAATTGGGAAGACAGAAAAATTAAAGAAATGATGGACAAAGAAAATCAACAAAAAAGACTGTAATAATGGACAAAGAATTTACAAAAGAACAACAATATGTTCTGGCTCGAAAACGAGTAGAAAAAATTAGTAAATTTTACAAACACTTAGCAATTTATGTAATTATAAATATATTTTTAAGCGCTATTTTTATTGCGGGTAATGTAAATGACGGAGCTACTATTAAAGAAGCAATTTTAAATTATCATAATTATAAAATTTGGTTGTACTGGGGAATAGGAATTGTTTTTCAGGCATTAAATACTTTTGGAATTCGATTGTTTTTTAACAAAAACTGGGAAGAAAAAAAGATTCGAAAATATATGAATGAACAAAAAAAAAGGGATTAAAATGGAATCTAAATTAGAACAACAACGATATTTTAAAGCTCAGAAAAGAGTAAAAGATATAAAAGGTTTTTATACACATTTAACAATTTATTGTTTAATTATACCAATTATCATTTTTGTAAACCTAAAATTTGAACCACATTTTCACTGGTTTTGGTTTTCTGCTTGTGGCTGGGGAATTGGTCTTTTTATACATTGGTTAACAATTTTCGGCTTTCGTTTGTTAGGTATTGGAAAAAACTGGGAAGAGAAAAAAATTAAAGAATTAATGGATGAGCAACTAAGTAAAAGAAACAACAATGGACAATAAATTTATAGAAGAACAGCAATATTTACGTGCAAAAAAAAGAGTAAAAAATATTAAAGATTTTTATGTGCATTTAATCGTTTTTGTTATTACAAATATATTTATTAGTGGAATTATTATCTTTGGTTTAATGAAAAGTGGTTATAATTTAAATGACGCATTTTCTAATTTTGGGGTTTATTCTACTTGGATTTTTTGGGGAATAGGAATGTTTTTTCATTGGTTGGGCGTTTTTGGTTTTAAATCTCTAGGTTTAGGAAAAGATTGGGAAGAGAAAAAAATTAAAGAATTAATGGAGAAAGAAGATGAGTATTTAAAAAGAAATAATTAGATGAAAAACAGCAATCAGAAACAGTTACTAAACGCACAAAATAAGATTGAAGAGATTAAAAATTTTTACAAACATTTAGTTTTTTTTATTCTTATAAACGTGTTGTTAACTTTTTTCTGGTTGTTTTCTTTTAAGGTTTTTGGAGATATTATCATTAGCAATAAATTTAACGATAGTGGGTTTTTGCATTATCCGCTTTGGTTGGTTTTGGGAATTATTTTAGCAATACATGCTCTAAAAATTTTTGTTTTCCCTAAGGTATTTGGTAATACTTGGAAAGATAAAAAGATTAAAGAATTGATGAAAGAATAAATAATATAATTAATTTTTGGTTATGGCTAGAATTTTAAAAATAAATATATGAATGTACTAATTATAGAAGACGAAAAACCAGCAGCAAGAAGGTTGCACAGAATGTTGGCAGCATTAGATGTTGAAGTGCAACAAATGTTGCATTCTGTAGAAGAATCTTTAAATTGGTTACAAAACAATAAACATCCCGATTTAATTTTTTTAGACATTCAGCTTTCAGACGGCTTGTCATTCGAAATTTTTGAAGAAATAGAAGTAAAATCGGCTATTATTTTTACCACTGCTTATGATGAATATGCGCTAAAAGCATTTAAGTTAAACAGTGTAGATTATTTGCTAAAACCTTTAGATGAAGATGAGTTAAAAATTGCAGTAGATAAATTCAAAGAAAATCAGCCAAAACAATCTAATGTAAAAGTAAATATAGATGATATTAGAAAACTATTGGTGAATCCCGTAGATAGAAAATTTAAAAAAAGACTAACAATTAAAGTTGGGCAACACATTAAAATAATTTTAATAGATGAGGTAGTGTGTTTTTATTCAGAAAATAAAGCTACCTATATTCATACAAAAGAAAAGAGAAACCATCTGTTAGATAACTCTTTAGAGCATTGGCAAGAGCTATTAAATCCAGAACATTTTTTTAGGGTAAATAGAACATTTATAGTACACATAAATGCTATAATAGATATAATTGCCTATTCTAATTCCCGTTTAAAATTAATTTTGAGTTCTTTTGAAGACACTGAAATTATAGTGAGTAGAGAAAGAGTAAAAGATTTTAAAAATTGGATTGATTGATATTCGCCACTAAATTTTGTCACTTTACACATTTTTTGAACGATGAAGAAAGATATTTAGGCAGGTCTTATAGCGTCATAAAAAACAAATCAAAAAACTATAAATAGTAGCTTTTTCTCCACAATATTAAACCTAACTTTACACCCTCAAAAAAACAGACAATTGCCAATGTACAGCAATTGATAAAAAACAAAACATGAATATTTATAAACAGATAGAAGCAGCAATTAAAGCAGCTTCTCATATTGTTATTACCGCTCACAAATCTGCAGATGGAGATTCAATTGGTTCGTCTTTAGGATTGTTACATTTTATAGAAAAGTTAGGAAAAAAAGCCACTGTTTGTCATCCAGACAAAGCACCCGGGTTTTTATATTGGTTAGATACTTCTGCGATTATTTTAATGGAAGAAAATCCAGAAGAAGTAACAGAACACCTAAAAAAAGCAGACTTAATTTTCTGTTTAGATTATAACGCAACCAACCGTGTTGGGCCAGAAATGCAAGCGCTATTAGAAGAAAGTACTGCTGCTAAAATTATGATAGACCATCATTTAAATCCAGAAGATTTTCCTACAATAACGGTTTCAGAAACTACGGCGTCTTCTACTTCTCAATTAATTGTAGAATTAATAGAACAATCTGGTCATTTAAATTTGTTAGACGAAAAAATTGGTACACCATTATATTTAGGAATCTTAACAGATACTGGTAGTTTTAGATTCAATTCTGTGCAACCTAAACGCATGAGGTTTTAGCAAAAATTTTAGCTTCAGGAGTTCAACATCATTTAATTCACGAAAAATTAAGCGATAATAATACAGAAACTCGTTTGCGTTTACAAGGATACGCAATGAGCGAAAAGTTAGAGATTTTATATGACCATAACGTGGCTATTATATCATTATCTAAAGAAGAATTGGCTAAATACAACTACAAAAAAGGAGATACCGATAATTTAGCAAATTTAGTATTGTCTATAAAAGGAATGAAAGCTGCCATTGTATTTACAGAACGAGACGGAATTATGAAAATTTCTTTTCGTTCTAAAGGCGCAGAAAACCCTGTAAATTTTTTAGCAAAAGAACATTTTAATGGCGGCGGTCATGCAAACGCCTCTGGCGGAATGAGCGATTTAACAGTGGTTGAAACTCTAGAAAAACTAAAAGAATTGATTCCGAAATACTTTCAAAAACAACAAGTAGTATCTTTATAGAATTTATCTAAATTAATGAGGTTTTGGTTTTGTTAAAAAACTAGAACCTCTTTCTTTTATCAATAATTTTACAAGTAATTATTCATAGAATATAAACCTCTAGTTTGTCTTAATACAATTGTTCTTCAAAACTATTTGCAACAAATTCTTTAAATAATTTCCTAACAATGAAACTTTCTTTATTTTTATCAAAATTTAATATGCATGAGTAAACGCGACGAATTTTTTGAGTACATCAATAACGGATACAAAACAAAAGGCGATTTTTTAGAGTTAGGAGCCGCAATGTTGGGCGAAGAAACGATTACAGATGCCATTGTAAAAGTGCCTTTAAAAACCTTAAATAGACATGGTTTAATTGCAGGTGCAACAGGTACCGGAAAAACAAAAACCCTACAAGTTTTAGCAGAAAATTTATCAGAAAAAGGAATTCCGGTCTTATTAATGGACATTAAAGGAGATCTTTCTGGCTTGGCAAAACCAAGCCCAGGACATGCAAAAATTGATGAGCGTCATGCAAAAATTGGTTTTCCGTTTACTGCCAAAAAATTTCCTGTAGAAATTTTGTCCATTTCAGAACAAGATGGTACAAAAATGAGGGCAACAGTATCAGAATTTGGTCCCGTTTTACTATCTAGAATTTTAGATTTATCAGAAACACAAAGCGGAATTTTAGCTATTATTTTTAAATATTGCGACGATAATAAAATGCCATTACTAGACATAAAAGACTTTAAAAAAGTGTTGCATTATGTTACCAATCAAGGAAAAGAAGAGATTCAAGAAGAATATGGCCGAATTTCATCATCTTCTACCGGCGCTATTTTGCGTAAAATTATAGAAATAGAACAACAAGGTGGCGATTTATTTTTTGGAGAAAAATCTTTTGAAGTAGAAGATTTAACCAGAGTAGATGAAGACGGTAAAGGCATTATTTCTGTGTTGCGTTTAACCGATATACAAGACAAGCCAAAACTGTTTTCTACATTTATGTTGCAATTATTGGCAGAGGTGTATGAAACCTTTCCAGAACAAGGAGATGCTGGCAGGCCAGAGCTTATTATATTTATAGACGAAGCACATTTGGTTTTCGAAGAAGCCTCTAGAGCGCTATTAAATCAAATAGAAAGTATTGTAAAACTAATTAGATCTAAAGGCATAGGCTTGTATTTTGTAACGCAAAACCCAAAAGATGTGCCAGAAGATATTTTAGCACAATTGGGCTTAAAAATACAACATGCCTTAAGAGCATTTACTGCAAAAGACAGAAAAGCAATTAAGTTAGCAGCAGAAAATTACCCAGATTCTGTGTATTATGACACCAAAGAAGTCTTAACACAATTAGGAATCGGAGAAGCATTTGTATCTGTTTTAAACGAAAAAGGAATTCCAACTCCGTTAGCAAGAACCATGTTGCGCGCACCTATGAGTAGAATGGATATTTTAACAGATAAAGAACTGCAGCAAGTTATTGGTAACTCTAGGTTAACGCACAAATACAACCAAGAAGTAGACAGAGAAAGTGCCTATGAAATGCTAAATGTTAAAATTGATAAAATTAATATAGCAGAAGAAAAAGCCATAAAAGCTGCCGCAGAAAAAAAGGAAAAAGAAAAGCAACAAAAAGAAAAAGAATTAGAAAAAAGAAGAGAAGAAAAATCTTACAGAAGCGCTAGTTCCAGAAGAAGTACTAGGCAAAACCCTTTAATAAAAGTACTAACAAGTGCCACTTTTATAAGAGCCGCATTTGGCATATTAAAAAAAGTTTTAAAATAACAAAATCAAAAAAAGAACGTTTAATAAACGTATTTAAACCAAACAAAATGATTAAAAAAAACGCTTTCGCAGTAACAATTGTATTATTTTCTTTAGTAATAGCAAGTTGTAGTAACAACAATAAATTTAAAATAGAAAAAGGGAAAGTAGGACAGATAAACACCAAAACTACCATACAAGATTTAAACAATATCTTTAAAAACGATTCTATTGTTAAAAATTTAAGTGAAGGTGCCTTAGGAGATAATTATTTTCAAGATGATGATGAGTATTTAATTTACGAAAAAGGAGGGAAGCATTTATTAACAATAATGCCAAAAGAACAGTTAGATTCTACGTCTACCATAAAAAGTATAGAAATACACGACGCTCGTTTTAAAACGGAATCAGACATTAATTTAAACGCTACTTTTGCTGCAATAAATGCTATTAAAAAGCCAAGAGTAGAATCTACTTTGTCTTCTGTAACCTTGTTTTTAGACGATATAAACGCAACAATTGCTATCGATAAAGAAGAGTTAGGCTTTAAAAACATGAATACCAAAAAAGTAACATTAGAACAAATTCCAGATTTAGCAAAAATGAAATCTTTTGTAGTTTGGTTTCATTAGGGCGTATTGCGCAAAAAAGCGCAACCGCGCTTTACACTATATCTTTTTAGCGAAAAGCTAAAAAGGATGCCGTTTCAATCGCTTACGCAGCAAGTTACACATTGTAGAAAATTGTAAATACTTAGTATAATAAAAAACAAAAACGGTTTGTTTTTTATTATACTAGTTAGTTTTATAGATCAATCAAAATCTAAAAAAAGATTAGACTAAAGTTAAATGAAAAAATATACCATTCAAAAATCGCCATTTATTGTACCTACTACAGACGGTAAATTAATTGAAGAACATTTTGGAAACGCAACAGATAAAAATGCTGATGTAAGTATTGCACACATGATAGCACCTTCTGGTTGGAGCGAGCCTTTTCAAACGCCAGAAT
>CAYWOM010000088.1:0-6517 GCA_964459905.1 uncultured Polaribacter sp.
GTAGTATTCTAAAATAGGTAAAAAAATCTTTTGTAATTCCAGACATTCTTACCGTAATTGTTGTTGGTAATATTAATTCATCTTCTTCAAAAAATTCAGAATAATTATATTGGGTGCCATTAAAAAAACGATCTTCAAGTACATCAAATAAATTATTAGTATAGTTTACTAAATAATAATTTTCTTCATTTTCTGGGTCTTTAAAAGATACTTTTACCTCCGTTTCATCACCAGAAAATAAGGTTTTATCTCCTTGCTCTATGTTTGTAATTGTGGTAGATTTTATTTTTGATGCTTTTCCTTTATAGGTTTCATTTAAATATATTACTGTTAATTCATAAACAACATTATCTGCAGGAATAAAATTAGAACTTGGCGTAAAGTCTCCATCAGCATTTGCATCAGAAAAATTAATAACTGTATTGTCTGTTAAATTTGTTAGAAAAACCCTTGCATTGGTAACCGTTGGAATTGTTTCATCAAAATAATCTGCGGATAATTTTAATTTTACAATGCTAGTAGCGGTAACTGGTGTTTCATCAAAATAGACTTCAAATATAGCATCTATAATTAATTTTGGTTCTATTGAAGAAACCTCTATCTCTACTAATTTTTCGCAATTAGAAAAAAGTAATAAGATTAGTATTGGCAGTATTTTAATATATTTCATAAGAATATGTTATTTTAAAGATCTTATTTTTTTATTTAATAGGTATCAGATTTTATTCCTTTTAATGGATTAAAATTTAAAATTATAAGTAACAGAAGGTACTAAACCAAAGATAGAAGTTTGTAAGGCTTCGTTTCTAAGGGTTTCGTTGTTTTGTCTAAAATTAATAGATGCGGCATTTTCACGACCATATAAATTATAAATACCAAAAATCCATTCTGCTTGCCATTTTCTGTTTTTATTTTTTATTGGCGTTAATGTTGCCGAAACATCTAATCTATGATAGGCAGGAAGCCTTTCTGCATTTCTACTGTTATCATCATAAATAGGTACATTTAAACCTTGTACCTCATATTGGCCAACTGGCTAATTTGTAGGTTGCCCAGTTTGAAAAACAAAATTGGCGTTAAATTTCCATTTTTTATTTAAATCGTAGCTTGCATTTGCAGAGAAATCATGTGTTTTATCAAAAGGTGTTTTATACCATTCTCCTTTATTAATACCAGGTTCACTTGCCGTTCTTCCTTCGGTTAATTGTTCTGATCTAGAAAGGGTATAGGCTAAAAAACCTTTTAAACGACCTTCGTTTTTCTTAAGTAAGATTTCCAAACCATACGCCCTTGCTTTTCCGTTTAAAATAACTGTTTCTATTTGATTGTTTGCAACTAAATTTGCGCCATTTATATAATCGATTCTATTTTGTATGTCTTTATAAAAAACTTCCGTTTCTAAAGAGTAATCTCCATTTTTTATCGATTTAAAATAACCAACTGCGTATTGATCTAATAATTGGGGTTTTATAAACTTTCCACTCGGCGCCCAAACATCTAAGGGAGTAGGAGAAGCAGTATTAGAGAGTAGGTGTAAATATTGCGCCATTCTATTATAACTTGCTTTTATTGAAGAGTTGTCGTCTAAAATATAAGACATAGAAACACGGGGTTCTAAATTATTAAAACTGGCAATGGTATTACTTCTGTTAAATGATTCTGTACCAATTGCTTCTGCAGATTCGTATTTTTTAAATTCTTGGTTATAAACAACAGCTTGGTTGTTTTCATAAAGATTAAGTTCATCTTGTCCTAAGCGGGTAAAATTGCTAAATCGAACGCCATATTGCATTCTAAATTTATCACTAATAGTATGTTCTACATCTATATAAGCAGCAAATTCGTTGGCGTATTTATCTATTAATTTTTCTGACACAATACCAGAATCTTCTCTGTTTGGTTTTATTTCCCCAGGATTAAATTTGCTATAAATATTGTTAATCCCATAACTTAATTTATATTTATTGTTGATGTAATGTTTAAAATCGTATTTTAAATTATAATTTGTAATACCAGAATCCCACTCAAAACCTACAAAATCTAAGACTATTCCGTAAAAATAATCAGAATAAATTAAAGACAAATTAGAAAAAAGTTTGTCAGAAAAAAGATGATTCCAACGCAGGTTAACAACTCTATTGCCGTAATTGTTTGCAAAGCTATCATTAATTCCAAAGACATCTTTTCCGAAATATGTTGATAAAAAAAGATTGTTATTTTTGTTAAAACGATAATTTATTTTGCTATTTAAATCATAAAAATAGGCTTTGTTGTCATTATCAAAAAGCGGTAAAAATAAGTGTGCGTAAGACGCTCTACCGCCAATTAAAAATGAACTTTTTTCTTTTTCTATTGGGCCTTCTGCCAATAATCTGCTAGATACTAATCCAATACCTCCTGTTAGTTTAAATTCTTTGCTATTTCCTTCTTTTTGATAAATATCTAAAACAGAGGATAATCGTCCGCCATATTTTGCAGGAATGCCTCCTTTGTATAATTTTACATCTTTAATAACATCCGGATTAAAAACAGAGAAAAAACCAAAAACATGAGAAGAGTTAAACACAATGGCCTCGTCTAATAAAATTAAGTTTTGATCTGCAGCACCACCACGCACATTAAACCCAGAAGCTCCTTCGCCAGCACTGGTAACACCTGGTAATAAAATTAACGATTTTATGATATCTGCTTCACCCAAAACCACAGGAATCTGTTTAATAGTTGCTGACGTTAGTCTATTAACACTCATTTGAGGTGTTCTAATATTCAGCTTTTCAATATTACTTTCTATTATAATTTCGTCTAAACTTTCTGCTTCTTCTGTAAGATTAAAGTTTTTTGTAATTTTTTGAAATAAATTTAAAGAGTCTACAAATGTTGTATATCCTAAATAACTAACTTGTATCTTATAATCTCCTTTAGGAATTGTTATGGAGTAGAATCCGTATTCATTAGTAGTGGTTCCTGCATTTAAATCTGGTAAATAGATAGAAACGCCAATTAGGGTTTCATTGCTGCTTTGGTCATAAATGGTACCGCTTATGGTAAATTTTTCTTGACTAAATACAGCTAAAGAAAAAAGAAAACAAACAACAAAAAGCAATTTTTTTATAGATAACATTTGTATGATAATTTATTAAATAACGGCAACAAAAATACAACTTTTGAGTGCTAAGTAAACGTTAAAAAAATGATTGTTACAATAAAAAAGCTGATGTTAAACATCAGCTTTTTATAATTTGATTGAACAATTATACTGGGTATTAAATGCTATTTAAAATACTATTTAAAGCTGTATTAGGCCTCATTTCTGCATCAGCTAAATGATCATTTGGTTTGTAGTAGCCTTTAATATTTACAGTGTTTCCTTGCATTTCATTTAACTCTTTAACAATATTGGTTTCATTGGTTAGAAAATCATTAGCAACCTTTGTAAAAGCGGTTTTTAAAGTTGCATCTTTATCTTGTTTTGCTAATTCTTGTGCCCAGTACATGGCTAAATAAAAATGACTTCCTCTATTGTCTAACTCGCCAACTTTTCTAGAAGGCGATTTTTTATTGTCTAAAAAAGTATCGGTAGCGTTGTCTAAAGTTTCCGCTAAAATAAGTGCTTTAGCATTGTTGTTTGTAGTTCCTAAATGTTCTAGAGAAACGGCTAACGCTAAAAATTCTCCTAAAGAATCCCAACGTAAATGATTTTCTTCTAAAAATTGTTGTACATGTTTTGGAGCAGAACCACCTGCACCTGTTTCAAACAAGCCACCACCATTCATTAACGGCACAATAGATAGCATTTTTGCAGAAGTGCCTACTTCTAAAATAGGAAATAAATCGGTTAAATAATCACGTAAAACATTTCCAGAAACAGAAATTGTGTCTTCTCCTTTTATAATTCTTTCTAAGGTAAATTCCGTTGCTTTTATTGGCGATAAAATTCTAATATCTAAACCAGAAGTATCATGGTTTTGTAAGTAAAGATTTACTTTTTTAATAATTTCTGCATCATGTGCTCTATTTTTATCCAACCAAAAAACTGCTGGAGTTTTAGAAGCGCTAGCTCTTGTAACGGCTAATTTTACCCAGTCTTGAATTGGTAAATCTTTTACTTGGCACATTCTCCAAATATCTCCTTTTTCAACATTGTGTTCAATTAAAGTAGTTCCGTTTGCGTCAATTACACAAACTTTACCATCAGCAGTAATTTCAAAAGTTTTGTCATGAGAGCCGTATTCTTCTGCTTTTTGAGCCATTAAACCAACATTTGGCACAGTACCCATTGTTGTTGGGTCGAAAGCGCCATTCTTTTTACAAAAATCTATGGTAGCTGTATAAATACCTGCATAAGAACTATCTGGTATAATTGCTTTGGTATCTTGTAATTTTCCTGCTGCATTATACATTTGTCCAGAAGTTCTAATCATAGCTGGCATAGAAGCGTCTATAATTACATCCGAAGGTACGTGTAAATTGGTAATTCCTTTATCAGAATTTACCATTGCTAACCCAGGATTATTTTTATAAATAGCTGAAATATCGGCTAAAATTTCTGCTTTTTTTTCTGCGGATACTTCCTCTAAGTTTCTTAATATATTTGCAAAACCAACATTGGCATTTACCCCAATTTGGTTAAAAGTTTCTTGATGTTTTATAAATAAATCTTTAAAGAAAACTTTTACAGCATGTCCAAAAATAATAGGGTCAGATACCTTCATCATTGTTGCTTTCATGTGTAAAGAAAGCAATACACCTTGTTCTTTGGCATCGTTAACCTGTGTTTCTAAAAAGGTAATTAATGCTTTTTTGTTCATTACAGTAGCATCAATAATTTCTCCATTTAATAAAGAAATGTTGTCTTTTAAAACAGTTGTTGTTCCGTTAGAAGCAATGTGTTTTATATGCACGCTTGTTGCGGTATCTAGAGTAACAGATTTTTCGTTATGTGCAAAATCTCCAGAACTCATTGTGGCAACATGTGTTTTAGAATCTGCACTCCAAGTACCCATAGAATGTGGGTTTTTACGTGCGTAATTTTTAACTGCTTTTGGGGCTCTTCTGTCTGAATTACCTTCGCGTAAAACAGGGTTTACAGCAGAACCTTTAATTTTATTATAGCGTACTAAAATTGCTTTTTCTTCATCAGTTTTAGCATCTTCTGGGAAACTTGGTAATGCAAAACCAAGCGCTTGTAGTTCTTTAATGGCTGCCGTTAATTGAGATACAGAAGCACTAATATTTGGTAACTTTATAATATTTGCATCGGGTTGTGTTGCTAATTTACCAAGTTCAGATAAAGCATCTTCTACTTTTTGATCTTCTGTTAAATAATCAGGAAAATTAGCTAAAATTCTTGCTGCTAAAGAAATATCTTTTACTTCTATTTCTATGTTAGAAGATTTTGTAAAAGCCTTTACGATTGGTAAAAAAGAACGAGTTGCTAAAGCGGGTGCTTCGTCTGTTTTAGTATATACTATTTTAGCTATTTTGCTCATAAAAAATATATTAATTTATTGAAGGGTTTTTAAAAATTGCTTAGCACGAAATCCTTTTCGTATGAAGCGGAGCAAATCTATGAATTTAAGATGGAATTTTTACTGTTAAATAACTATTAATTAGGTGTTTTTATAGCTTATTTAATAATTAAAAACGCTTTTTATTAAAGAACTAGTATTGCTATTAAAAATAAAAATTAAATTCTATAATTTTTTACCCCTAGATTTATAAGTTGATACAATGGTAATCAGCGTTTTGTTAAAACCAAAACCAAAAGTCGATAGCTAACTCTTTTTCTGACCATTTAACATTAAATAAGATTTTAAAAACGGATTAATATCGCCGTTCATAACATTATCTACATTACCAGTTTCGTGTGCTGTTCTTACATCTTTTACCAACTTATAAGGATGCATTACGTAATTACGTATTTGGCTGCCCCATTCGTTTTTCAATTTACCAGATTCAATTTCATCCCTGGCAGCTTGTTGTTTTTGTAACTCAATTTCATACAATTGAGATTTTAACATTTTCATTGCTGTTGCTCTATTATCATGTTGCGAACGTGAATTAGAACAAGAAATTTGAATTCCGGTTGGTTTGTGTGTTAACTGAACTTTTGTTTCTACTTTATTCACATTTTGCCCACCAGCACCACTAGATCTTGCAGTTACAATTTCTATATCAGCTGGGTTTATGTCAATTTCTATAGAATCATCAGCAACCGGAAAAACATATACAGAACCAAAAGTTGTGTGTCTTTTTCCATTGCTATCAAAAGGTGAAATACGCACCAATCTATGAACGCCGTTTTCGCCTTTTAACCAGCCAAAAGCATAATCGCCTTCAATTTCTATGGTAATTGTTTTAATGCCAACAACATCTCCTGCTTGATAGTTTAGTGTTTTTAATTTAAAGCCTTGTTTTTCTGCCCACATAGTGTACATTCTAGAGAGCATTTCTACCCAATCGCAACTTTCTGTTCCGCCAGCACCAGCGGTAATTTGTATGGTTGCAGACAAAGAAT
>CAYWOM010000089.1:0-6513 GCA_964459905.1 uncultured Polaribacter sp.
CTCAAATACCAATTAGCTTATTATCACCTTTAGATTGGTATGAAGCAAGTACACCAGACACACCAACTTTTCCGGATTTTAATGGTGCTAGTAGCAACTTAAATTACAATTATAAAAGAGCTAAATTAGCTTGGTATAGTGTAGATCAAATTTTTTACGGCGTTGGAGATACACCAGCAAGTATAGATGCAGACGAACTTTCGAGAGCAGAAACAAGACAAATTAATTTTACCGAATTATTTCCTAATCAACAATTTGACATCACACAAAATACACTTGTTAGAACCCTAGATTTAGCTTATTTTCCAGAAGAAAGAGGGTCTTATAATTTTAATCCAGATGCACGTTTTTTTGATGGATCTATGGTAAGATTAAACAACCCCGAAACCAATTGGGGTGGAATTACACGTGCATTAAATACCAATAATTTTGACCAAGCAAATGTAGAATATATTCAGTTTTGGGTAATGGACCCGTATGAAAATTATTCGATTACTAACGCAGAAGGTTTACCGCAGAACATTAATCCACAAGATGTATCCAATCAAGTTGGAGATTTATACATCAATCTAGGAAATATTTCTGAAGATGTTTTAAAAGACAGCCGTAAAATGTTTGAAAACGGTTTACCAGAAGATGGTATAAAACTAGATGGTGTAAATGTTGATGAGGAAACTTGGGGAGTTGTGCCTAGAAACTCATCTATAATTTATGCTTTTAATGAACAAGAAGAAGCTAGAACTAACCAAGATGTTGGTTTTGATGGTTTAAATGATAGTGAAGAAGCATCTTTAGCAGGCATTGGTAATTATGCTAGTTTTGCCGATCCGGCTGCAGATAATTTTCAATTTTTTAGAGGTGGAAATTTAGATGCTATTGATGCATCCTTAATAACAAGATATAAAGATTTTAATAATACACAAGGCAACTCGCCAACACTAAATCAATCTCCAGAAGCCTATCCAACATCATCTACCACCTACCCAGATGTAGAAGACATTAACAGAGACCAAACCATGAATACTGTAGAAAGCTACTTTCAGTATAAAATTTCTATGAATAGAAACGATTTGGCAAAAGGAAAAAACTTTATAGTTGATGAAAAAACAACAGAAGTAACTTTAGAAAACGGTACTACAAAACAAACAACATGGTATCAATTTAGAGTACCTATTAGAAGTGGAGAACCAATTAATGGTATTTCAGATTTTAACAGCATCCGTTTTATAAGAATGTATTTAACCAACTTTAAAATGCCAGTGGTAATGCGTTTTGGCGAATTAGATTTGGTACGTGGAGATTGGAGACGTTATGTAAAAACCTTAGATGACGCCATAAACCCTTCAGAAGAATTAGATGATGCAGAAATACAAAACTTTGAAGTTGGTGTAGTAAGTATCGAACAAAATGAAGGAATTTACATACAACCTCCGGGCATCGAAAGAGAACGATTGCAAGGAAGTACAACCGTGCAATTACAAAATGAACAATCTGTTACACTAAAAGTAAATAATTTACCACCAAATAAAACGAGAGCAATTTTTAAGAACATAAGTGTAGATTTAAGACGTTTTAAAAATCTTAAAATGTTTATGCACTTACAATCTAGCACCCAATTAACTACAGATGCAGATGGTTTAAATGCAATTATAAGACTAGGTACCGATTTAGATGATAATTACTACCAAATAGAATTACCTTTAACTATAAGTCCTACAGGTACTTCACAATTAGATATTTGGCCAGCAGAAAATAATTTAGATGCTTTTTTAGAAACTTTTGGTAAAATAAAACTAGAAAGAGATGCTTTAGGATTACTTGCAAATCAACTATTTACTTCTACGTCACAAAATATAGACACTCCTTATACAATTAGTGTAAAAGGAAACCCCACGTTAGCAGAAATAAGAACCATAATGCTAGGTGTAAAAAACACCACAACTTCCGATAAAAGCGGAGAGGTTTGGTTTAATGAATTGCGTGCTGCAGGTTTTGATAATAAAGGAGGTTGGGCAGCAGTTGTAAATGCAGATGCAAATTTTGCTGATGTTGCCAATGTTTCTTTATCTGGAAGCATGTCTACCATAGGTTTTGGAAATGTAGAAGACCGCGTTAACCAACGTAGTTTAGACGAAACAAAAGAATACGATGTTTCTACAAGTATTAATTTAGGTAAGGTATTAACGCCTAAAAAATGGGGTATTCAATTGCCAATGAGTTATAGTATTGGTGAGAAATTTATAGATCCAAAATTCGACCCACAATACCAAGATGTAAAACTAGAGGATGCCTTAGAACAGAACCCAAATAGTGAGTTTTCTAGAGATTACACCAAAAGAACAAGTATTAGTTTTGTAAATGTAAAAAAGAATAGAAATCCAAATTCATCTAAAAAACCAAAATTTTACGATGTAGAAAACGTAGCCGTTTCTTACGCACATAATAGAGAGTTTCACAGAGATTATAACGTGCAAAAATATATTAATGAAAACGTAACGGCATCTGCTTCCTATAATTTTAATTTTAACTCTAAACCTATAGAACCCTTTAAAAATAATGATTCTATATTAAAACATAAATATTGGCAATTAATTAAAGACATCAACTTTAATCCTATTCCAAAAACCTTGGCTATAAACTCTAGAATTAATAGAAATTATAACGAACAACAATCTAGAAATTTAGTAGCAGGGTTATCTGCGCAACCAGAATTAATACAGCGTAGATTTTTATTTGATTGGGATTATACCATTGGTTTCGATTTAACAAAATCGCTTCAATTAAACTTTAATGCAACAAATAGCTATATTTATGATGCTTTTAATAACGATAAAGAATTAGAGATTTTTGATGATTTCTTTAATACCGGAAGAGCAAATCATTACCATCAAAAATTAAATGCCACTTATAATCTACCTTTAGATAAAATTCCTTTTTTAAAATTTATTAGAGCAGATTATGGTTATACGGCAGATTTTGATTGGCAAGCCTCTTCGCAAGACCAAGAAATTGTGCAGCAAATAGGAAATGTAATTCAGAATGCAAATACACACAATGTAAACACTACCATAAATTTTGATAAATTTTACAAAGGTCTTGGTATTGCAAAATGGTTAAAAACAAAAAGAGAACCATTACCTTTAGAAAAGCCGTTAGTGCAATTAGATAGCTTAGCAAAAAAACAAAAGCGAATTAAACAAAAGTATAAACGAGTTCCGTATCCGAAGAAAAAAGCACCAATAACAAAGAAAATTTTAAAAGTTGTTTATGATATTGCCACCTCTGTAAAACAAGGTAAAATTAGTTACACAGAAAATAACGGACAGTTCTTACAAGGATATACAGAAGATATTGGCTTTTTAGGCGGCGCACCTACAAGTTTTGCATTTGGTAGCCAGGTAGACATTAGAAATAGAGCCTTAGAAAACGGTTGGTTGGTAAACCCAAGGGCGCTAGAAGATGATTTAACAACACTAGATATTGATGAAACTACCTATTATAACAAAACCTATAGTAACACACATTACAATAAATTAGATTATACATTTACATTAAAACCGGTAAAAGATTTAAATATTGATGTTCGAGGTAATAAAATTCAAACAAGAGATTTACAACAACAATTAGATATTGTACAATATGATATTAATGACCCTATTTACGATCTCTTAACGCAAGAACAAAAAGACAGAGGGCGATTAGATACCGGTATTAGCGCCTTCGAAAACGGTAACTTTAGTAGTAGTCATTCTATGATTTCTACCTCGTTTACAGACGGAGATGCCTTGTTTCAAACAATGAGAGGCTATAGAGTTGCTTTATCAAATAGATTAGCTACACAAAATGGTATAGACGTTACAGATCCTAATAATATAAATGCAGACGGTACCATAAAAGGTTTTGGAGGAAATAGTCAGCAAGTATTATTACCTGCTTTTATGGCGGCCTATTCAGGTAAAAGTCCAGAAAAGGTAAATACCAGCTTATTTAGAAACATTCCTATTCCTAACTGGACTTTACGTTATACTGGTTTAATGAAATTTAAATTCTTTAAGAAAAACTTTAGCAATTTTGTAGTTTCACACGGATATAGATCTTCGTATACAATTTCTAGTTTTACTAATAATTTACAGTACAACCAAGATGGTTCATTTGGTGCAATAAATGATAATTCTAAAAATTATGAGCCAGAACTATTAGTTTCTGCAGCTACTTTAGTAGATGAATTTTCTCCATTGATAAAAGTAGATATGAAAATGAAAAATTCTTTTTCTTTAAGAGGAGAAATTAAAAGAGATAGAACATTAACCATGAATTTTAACAACAGTACGTTAACCGATATTAACGGTACAGAATATGTTTTTGGTTTGGGTTATGTGTTTAAAGATGTAAAAATTAACACCCGTTTTACAGGTAAAAAACAAACACTAAAAGGCGATATTAATTTAAGAGCAGATGTATCTTTACGAGATAATATTACACAAATAAGATCTGTAGATGAAGATAATGATCAAATAAGTGGTGGTCAAAGATTATTTTCTATTAAATTTATAGCCGATTATAGATTAAGTAATAACTTAACAGCATCATTTTATTACAATCATCAAACATCTAGATATGCTATTTCTACTACATTTCCTAGACAGGCTATAAATGGTGGATTTAATATTATTTACAATTTAGGCGGAAACTAAAAAATATTAATATAAAAATTAAAAAATGAACATACCATTAGAATTAAAATATACTAAAGACCACGAGTGGATTAAAATAGAAGGTAATACTGCAATTGTAGGTATTACAGATTTTGCTCAGGGCGAACTAGGAGATATTGTTTATGTAGATGTAGACACATTAGACGATACAGTAGAAGAAGGAGAAATTTTTGGCTCTGTAGAAGCCGTTAAAACAGTTTCTGATTTATTCATGCCGCTTTCAGGAGAGGTTACAGAATTTAATGAAGCCTTAGAAGACGATCCAGAATTGGTAAATACAGACCCTTATGGAAAAGGATGGATGATTAAAATTGATATTTCTAACACCTCTCAAATTAATGATTTACTAAATGCAGCAGCGTATCAAGAACTTGTTAAAGGATAATATTTTTATAATAGCCATCTGCATTACAATTACAATTGCTTATTTAAGTTTAATGAAAATAACTTTTTCGCAACCTGAAATTAGCAATTTAGATAAATGGGAACATTCAGTTGCCTATTTTTCATTAACAATTTGCTGGTTATTTTCTTTTTATAAAAAACCAAAAAGAAAATACATTATTGCAATTGCCTGTGTTATTTATGGCATAATAATTGAGATATTACAGCACACACAAACAATGTATCGCGAGGGAGACTACAGAGATGCTATCGCAAATACCTTAGGTGTAGTCTTAGCATTAATTGTTTTTAATCAAATTTTGAAAAAAAAACACGTTAATTAACAAGAAGACTTGTATATAACACATTAATTTAGTTAAATTAGCGAACTATTTAAAACTCTTTATAATGGAAATTAAGAAAAATCCGAAATCGAATTTAGAAAATTACAGTAAAATTTTTATGCAAATAGGCTTAGTACTCGCTCTTTTTGTTACTTATGCTGCAATAGAAAAGAAAACATACGATAGAAATATTGGCGATTTAGGTACTGTAAATATGAATGCAGAAATGGAAGAGGATATTCCAATTACTGAAAGAGTTGAGCCAGTAAAACCTAAAACTCCACCACCACCTACACCAGAAAAAATTGAAGTTGTAGAGGATGAAAAAGAAGTTGAAGAAACGGTAATCGAATCTACAGAAACTGATGAGACAGAAGCTGTAGAAGTTGAAGAAATAGAAGAAGTAGAAGAAGTAGAAGAAGTAATCGAAGACGTAAGTTTTATGATTATTGAAGACGTACCCGTTTTTCCAGGTTGTAAAGGAAGCAAAAGTGAGCTTAAAAAATGTTTTAGTAAAATGGTGCAAAAACATTTTTCAAGAAAATTTGACGCAGAATTACCTAATGAACTTGGTCTTTCTTCTGGAAGAAAAAGAGTTTTTATTGGTTTTAAAATAGATAAAAATGGTAATATTGTAAACGTTAATGCTAGAGCGCCACACCCAAAGATTAAAAGTGAGGTAATAAAAGTAATGAAACAATTACCTAAAATGAAACCTGGTAGACAAAGAGGTAAGGCAGTTGGTGTAAAATATAGTATTCCTTTTACATTAATTGTAGAATAACCAATCACAAATTAATAGTATATATAATCGTTTAGAGAAATCTAAACGATTTTTTTATTTAATGTACTTTTTTAGCTAGTATTTTATTTACGTACCTTATACAACAAACAGTAAAATAGTAACTATATAATATGTTAATACAAATGTATTTTAGGAACCTTTAGTTGACAATACAATCTATTGTGCACAAATAGCTAATAAAACATAAATAACCTAACACCAAATAAGTATAAAGTTATTGAGTTATACGTTTAGCGTCCTTTTTATTTGTTTTTGATATACTGGT
>CAYWOM010000090.1:0-6475 GCA_964459905.1 uncultured Polaribacter sp.
AAGAAAAAGGAAGTGCAAAACACTTAAAGACTTTTTTAGATTCTGCAAAATCAAATTACGAAACAGCTGTTTTAGACTTGGTATATAAGCCAGGTATATCTCCATTAGAATTAGTTACAACAACAACTGTAGCTAGAGTTTCACAGTTTTTTTCAACAATTAGAAAACAAGTTAGAAAGAATATTAAAAGTCAAAAACTAATAAAAATTTTAGAATTTCCTGTTTTATTTTTAGGTGCAAAACCAAGTAACACACCTGCGTTTTATAATTTTATGAATTATGCAGATTTTGGTTTGGGAACTTGGCATCCAAGAGGTGGTATGTACAAAGTAGTCGAAGGAATGGTAACTTTAGCAAAATCATTAGGAGTTCATTTTGAAGTAAATGCAAACGTTTCTAAAATTTTAACTGATTCAACTAAAAATGTAACTGGTTTAATTGTTAATGATAAAGAAATAGAAACAAATTTAGTTTTAAGCGGTGCAGATTATCATCATACAGAAACACTTTTAGACGAAAGTGTTAAGCAATATTCAGAAAAATATTGGAGTAAGAAAACCTTTGCACCATCGTCTTTACTTTTTTATGTTGGTTTTGATAAAAAAATTAAAAACGCAAGTCATCATACATTATTTTTTGACACTGATTTTGATGCACATGCAGAAGAAATTTATGACACTCCTAAATGGCCAACAGACCCTTTATTTTATGCTAATTTTACATCTATGACTGATGTAACATCTGCGCCAGAAGGTAAAGAAGCTGGTTTTTTCTTAATTCCGTTAGCACCAGGAATAGAAGATACAGAAGAATTAAGAGAAAAATATTTTCATAAAATAATAGACAGATTTGAGAAATTAACCAATCAAGAAATTAAAAAAAGTGTTATATTTAAAAGGTCTTTTTGTGTAAAAGATTTTAAAGAAGAATATAATTCTTACAAAGGAAATGCATATGGCATGGCAAACACGCTTTTACAAACAGCCTTTTTAAGACCAAATATATAAAGTAGTAAAGTAAATAATTTGTATTTTACAGGACAATTAACGGTGCCTGGTCCAGGGGTTCCTCCTGCATTAATTTCAGGAAAAATTGCATCAGAATTAATTATAAAAAACAGTAAGTAATAGATGAAAAAATTATTTGATAGTGTTTCTAACGATTGTAGTAAATTGGTTACTGAAAAGTATAGCACCTCTTTTTCTATGGCCGTAAATACGTTATCTCCTAAAATTAGGACAGATATTTATAATATTTATGGTTTTGTTCGTTTTGCTGATGAAATTGTAGACACTTTTCATGAGTATGATAAAGAGTTGTTAATGACGCACTTTGAGCGTGATTACTATATGGCAAAAGAACAAGGAATTAGTCTAAACCCTATTTTAAATTCATTTCAGCAAACAGTAAATAGATACAAAATTCCGGATGAAATGGTGCAAGCTTTTTTAAAAAGCATGAAAGCAGATTTACACAAAACTGTTTATACTACCAAAGAAGAATACGACGAATATATTTATGGTTCTGCAGATGTTGTAGGTTTAATGTGTTTAAAAGTTTTTGTAAATGGTGATGATAAAATGTTTGATAGGCTTAAAAAAGCGGCCATGAGTTTAGGTTCTGCTTTTCAAAAAGTAAATTTTTTAAGAGATTTAAAAGATGATTATGAAGTATTGAATCGTTCTTATTTTCCGAATATAGATTTAGGAAAACTAGATGCCGCATCTAAACAATTAATTATTGATGAAATAGAAGCTGATTTTGATTTTGCATTTAAAAATGGAATTTTAAATTTACCGGTAGAAGCAAAATTTGGTGTGTATATGGCTTACAGGTATTATAGAAGGTTGTTAAACAAATTAAATAAAGTGCCATCAGAAAAAATTATGGATACTAGAATTCGTATTTCTAATTCTATGAAAATAAACCTTTTAGCAAGAAGTTACGTAAAATACAAATTGAATATAATCTAATGATATACGCATTAATTACTTTAGGTGTTTTTTTAACAATGGAAGGCATAACTTGGTGTACACATAAATATGTAATGCATGGTTTTGGTTGGTTTTTACATGAAGATCATCATCAACCAAAATATAATGGTTTCGAAAAAAATGATGCTTTTTTTATAGTTTTTGCAATACCAAGTATTGCGTTATTTTATTTTGGTACCTATACAGAGCATACCTATTTGTTTTTTATTGGTTTAGGAATCTTATGTTACGGATTAGCTTATTTTTTAGTACACGATATTTTAATTCATCAACGTTTTAAATGGTTTAAAAACACTAGTAACCCTTATTTAAAAGGACTAAGAAAAGCACATAAAATTCATCATAAGAATATGAATAAAGAAGAAAGTCAGTGTTTTGGTATGTTGTTTGTGCCTTTTAAATATTTTCAGAAACCTAAAATTTAATAGTTGTAGAAATTATAAATAAATGAAGCTTTTGTTAAAATAGCTTCATTTATTATTTAAATACAGTTTTAAAAAATTAAAATATTATCTGCATGAATACATACGACTACATAATTGTTGGAGCAGGAGCTTCTGGATTAATGATGGCGTATAGAATGTCTAAAGATGTTTTTTTTGATGATAAAACTATCTTGATTTTAGACAAAGAAAAGAAAACTAAAAACGATAGAACTTGGTGTTATTGGGAAACTGAAAATGATGAATGGGACGCTATTGTAAGTGCTTCTTGGAAGAATATTATTTTTAAAAGTGAACTTTATTCTGCAGAAGAAAATATTGCTCCTTATCAATATAAAATGATTAGAAGTAACGATTTTTATCAAAAAATATGGAATCATTTAGAAAATAAAAACAATATTACTTTTCAAACAGCAAACGTTGTTAGTATTTGTCAGTTAAATGATGATGCAGAAGTAATTACTGATAATACCTCTTTTATAACAAAGACACTTTTAAACAGTATTCTTTTTTCTGATGCATATAAAAATCAAAAAAAATACCCCGTTTTACAACAACATTTTGTAGGTTTTTTTATCAAGACAAAAGAAAATTATTTTGATGATTCAGCCGCAACTTTTATGGATTTTACAGTGGCTCAAAAAGGAAATACACGTTTTATGTACATTTTACCATACAGCAAAAACGAAGCTTTGTTTGAGTATACTTTATTTTCAAAAAACGTATTAAAGTACGATGATTATAAAATTGAAATTGAAAAATACTTAGCAGATAAAAATATTACAGATTACCAAATTATAGAAAAAGAACAAGGGTCTATACCTATGACCTGTTATAAATTTTGGAAACATAATTCTAAAAATATTATTAACATTGGCACCGCAGGCGGTTGGAGCAAAGCAAGTACTGGTTTTACATTTAAAAATACTACTAAAAAAACAGCCAAACTTATTAATCATATAAAACAAGATAAACCATTAACTAAATTTCATAAAGTGAATAAATTTTGGTTTTACGATTTGTTGTTGTTAGATGTTTTATCAGAAAAAAATCATTTAGGATCAACGCTTTTTTCTTCTTTATTTAAACATACTTCTGCTAAAAAAATATTAAAATTTTTAGATGAAAAAACCTCTTTAGTTGAAGATTTACAAATTGAATTAAAAATGCCTCCCAAAAATTTTATTAAAGCTGTTTTTCGAAGAATTGTGTAATTAAGAAGTTGTATCTTTTACCTAAAATTTCACAAAGAAACATAGTGTGTTTTTTAGGCCTAAAACATTTGCTAAGAAAATATTTTTTTATATCCTGTAAGGTCTTAATTTTTTATCGTCTACCCCCAACTAATCATAACGAGTAACAATATTTTAATTGTAAGCAACGCTTATAATAAACTATAATTTAACTATAAAATACAAATGAAATATTTAAAAATTTTAATACTAATTGGTATTACTTTAATTTTTAATGCTTGCGAAAACTTTTTTGAATATAGTGTTTATGAAGCAAATGTTAAAAAAGAAAATAAAAATACGACTGCTAAAAATTTACAATTAATAAAAAATATTCAAGTAGAATCTGATAATTTTAAATTTGCTTTTCTTTCTGATGCCCATTTTTTTTATGACAATCTTAGAACGGTAGTTGAAAATATTAATAAAAATGATGAGATTAAATTTGTAATTTTTGGAGGTGATATTGCCGACCAAGCATTATTAAAAGAATATGAGATTTTTTATGATATTATGAACAAGCTTAATAAACCTTATTTAACAGTTATAGGAAACCACGATTATAATTCAAATGGAGGTTTAATCTACCAAAGAATGTTTGGTGATTATAATTACTCTTTTGAATTTAATAACAACAAATTTGTACTTTTTGATAATGTAGTTTGGGAAAGTAACAAGGAACCAGATTTTAATTGGTTAACAAAAGAATTAACTGATAATGCAAATTTTAAACAAGTATTTGTAGTTGCTCATATTCCACCTTCAGGTGATCAATTTACTAGAGAGATGGAACAAACATATAGATCTATAATGGAAGAAAATAATGTTCAATTGTCACTGCATGGGCATACACATACTTACTTTTATGAAGAGGATACTGTAAGTTATTTAACAGTACCAGCGCTTAAATCAAATGCATATGGTATTATAAGTGTGCAGAATGAATCTTTTAATGTTGAATTAATAGAATTATAATTAAAATGAAAAATCTATTTATAGTATCAATTATAGTATTATTATTTACCAACTCTTTTGCACAAGAGGTTACTTTAATCGAAGATAAAGGAAAAGACAAAGCTTGGTATATTCCAGATTATGTAAAAACACAATTTGCAGGAAACATAGGGCTTTTTTCGGTTGGAGCCGGTTATGAGGTTTTTAATAACGTTTTATATTCAGAATTATTATATGGTTATGTGCCAGAATCGGTATCAAAAGCAAAAAAAATTCACTTAATTACTATTAAAAATACATTTCCTATTTTTACAAAAGAATTTGATAATAACTATACAGTATCACCAATTGCTGGTTTTTCAGCTAGTTATGATGTTGGGACGAATACATTTACTACACTTCCCAATAATTTTCCTAGAGATTATTATATTACCAATGCCATTCATTTTACACTATTTGTTGGAGCCAAAGTTCACAAGAACTTTGTAAATTCAAAAGTTTTTAAAGGAGTTGATTTGTATGCAGAATTAGGAACTGTAGAGACCTATTTATGGTACGCAATTACATCAAAAGAAGTTACATTTAGTGATGCCTTTAGCACTGCTATTGGTATAAATTTATATTTTTGATGAATGAATAATATTTAATAATTTACTAAACCATTGTAAAATAAAAAAGCAGTTATATTTCTATAACTCCTTTTTTATTTTAAGACTTCAATAAAATTGGTTTTGAATTTGCTGTTTTAATTAATATGTACCCAGTTTATCTAAAAGCGTAAAAGTTGAATTACCTTGGGTATTTCTCTTGATTTTTATTCAAAGATAAATTACGAATACTGGCAATATACTAGAGTTATTTTACCTAAACTTAGTTTGTAGTTTCCGTTTTGTATTTGTTTGTAACTTTTTTAGATTTTTCTCTAAAAGGAACTACTCATACAAAAACTTGTCTTCAGTGTTTTCTGATAAATATTCTACTAATTCCCATTCAAAACCTGCATTATCATAATAATAAATTCTTTTTCTGAATTTTTCTTTAGGTGTGTTAATTCCTTTATTATAACCAGCTTCAATTAGTTTTTTTTCAATCTCATTAAGATTATGTACTACTAAACCAATATGATTAAACCCGTAATTAATATAGGTTTGATTTGGTTTTTTGGGTTCAGTTTTTAAAGGTGATTCTTGCAAAGCAAAATAGAATTCTTTATTGCCTATATGCATCCAACGTTTCTCGTTTAAAGGTTTTTCATCATTTCTGATTTCAAAATCTGGAGCAACAATTTTTAGAAAAGCTACAGCTGCATCAATATCAGGAACTGTAATATTTACGTGTTCAATTTTGGTTATCATAATTTATAATTTATAGCAATTTATAAAACATTAAAAATGATTTGATTAAATTTTAATTGGAATTCTTGATGTTTTAATTGCTAAAAACTATTTATTATTAAATAATAATAAATTAAATTTATGATTATCGGTTGAATTATATTTTTTTATTTAGGGTACTTCTCAGTAATTTTATCCAAACTCAAATTATGAATACTACCAACATGCGAATGTTGTTTGCCTAAATCTGGTTTGTAAGTTCCTGCTTGTACTTCTCCGCCAATTTGTTGGTATGCTTCTCTAAAAGACATTCCTTCTACCACTAAATTATTAATAGAATCTACAGTAAATAAATACTGATATTTCTCATCATTTAAATCGATATCTTTTACAATTACTTGTTGAATAGAATAATTAAAAATATCTAAAATATCTTTAACATCTTCAAAAGCATTAATAATATTTTCTTTTAATAACTGAAAATCTCTATGATAACCGGTTGGTAAATTGTTGGTAAT
>CAYWOM010000091.1:0-6413 GCA_964459905.1 uncultured Polaribacter sp.
TAACGAAATGGAGAATACAAATTATATAAAACAAATTTTAAACGGCATAAAATAAAAGCCAAAAACCGTTGTCATTCCTAGATTGTCGAAGAATCTCAACACAAATTAATTATTAAAAATGAAGAATACAAAAGAATTAAGAACATGGTTGGATGACATGAAGCTAGAGCATCCACTAGTAATAGCAGGGCCTTGTAGTGCAGAAACCGAAGAACAGGTTTTAAAAATTGCACACGAACTAAAAGATTCTGATGTAAATTATTTTAGAGCAGGAATTTGGAAACCAAGAACAAGACCCGGTAATTTTGAGGGTGTTGGTGCCTTAGGTTTAGGATGGCTAAAAAAGGTAAAAGAAGAAACAGGTATGAAAACCTGTACAGAAGTTGCCAACGCTGCACACGTAAAATTGGCGCTAGAAAATGATGTAGATTTATTGTGGATTGGCGCACGTTCTACAGTATCGCCATTTATTATGCAAGAAATTGCAGATGCCTTACAAGGAACCGACAAGATTGTGTTGGTAAAAAATCCGGTAAATCCAGATTTAGCATTATGGTTAGGTGGTATCGAAAGATTGTATACCGCAGGAATTAAAAATTTAGGCGCAATTCACAGAGGATTTTCTACCTATGAGAAATCAAAATATAGAAACATTCCAGAATGGCAAATTGCTATCGAATTTCAAAATAGATTTCCAGATTTACCATTAATTTGCGATCCATCGCATATTACAGGAAACAGAGATATGATTTTTGATGTTTCTCAAACCGCATTAGATCTAAATTTTGATGGTCTAATGATAGAAACACATTTCGACCCAGACAATGCTTGGTCCGACGCTGCACAGCAAGTTACGCCAGATTCTTTAAAGCAAATTATGGTAGATTTAAAGATTAGAAAAGAAACCAATACAGAAGCTGCATACCAATCTACACTAGATAATTTACGTGCACAAATTAATGTTGCAGACAATCAATTAGTAGAATTGTTAGGTAAACGTATGAAAGTTTCCGACCAAATTGGTGGTCTAAAGAAAGATAAAAACGTTGCCGTTTTACAATCTAAACGATGGAACGAAATTTTAGGCAACATGATTTTAGAAGGCGAAAGTAAGGGATTAAGCGAAGAATTTGTTTTAAAAATGTTTAAAGCAATTCATCAAGAATCTATTAATCATCAAGAAAAAATTATCAACGGATAATATTTGGGCGTTACCACGCAAAAAAAAGCGCGGTCAGGCTTTTCGCTATATCTTTTTTGTGAAAAACAAAAAAGGTTAAAATTACCGAAAGTAATTGAACGGCTTCAATCTTTAACGCATAGAGCAAACCTAAAAAGAAAGTTATTAAATTTAACTTTTAGATACATTTTTAGACCTCACAGGTTTTTAAAACTTGTGAGGTCTTTTTTTACTACACTGACACTTCGAGTAAATTTTCTTTTTTAGGAATTTTGTGTCGAGATGTTTTTTGAAAAGTTATCGATAATTTCAATAAATTTTAGATTCATTTTTTTGTAAAACATAAAACCTCTTCAACTAAAGTTTTCAATCATAAAAAAAAGCGCCAATTGGCGCTTTTTTTTATGATTGAAAACATATTATTTTTTAATTCTTTTAAAAATATATCTTGTAATAAAAATACCATTTTTATCTCCTTTACCAGCATAGCTCTCTACTGCACTATTAGAAAAAGCAAGTATCCAACCTTCAGAAGCCATTGCATTAAGTTTAGAAGTAATTATAGCGTCATTTGCAGCAATGTTTTGGAAACGGATACCAGCAATATTAAAGAAATTTAATAATTTAGTTTCTTTAAAGTTTTTGACACGAATCTCCGAACGTTTAGATTTATTTCTTTCGTCTTTCTTGTCATCTTTCTTTCCATCTGTTCTTTCAGATGTAAAATCTTCATAATTTCTTTCCTGGTCAGTTTCAATAATTCTTGAACGTCCAATTCCACTTGGAATAATAGATTCTACACTTGTAATAGTTTTGAACTCATAAGTTTGTGCTTTAACAGAGGTAATAAAGATTATAAAAGCAAATAAAGGGATTAATTTTTTCAATTTTTTTATTTTTTGAAGTTAAATGCGAATGTACATATTTTATTTATTTAAAATTCTGCATCTTTGTACTAATGACAGGAATCGTATATAAATCTACAGGAAGTTGGTATCAGGTAAAATCTGATAACGGAGAATTTTACAAATGTAGAATTAAAGGAAAATTTAGAATAAAAGAAATTAAAAGCACCAATCCAATTGCAGTAGGCGATAAGGTTGTCTTCGATTTAGAATCTAAAAATGATCAAGAAACAGGTGTAATTAAAAAAATACTAGACAGAGATAATTTTATAGTTCGTAAATCTGTAAATCTATCTAAACAAACCCATATTATTGCAGCTAATATAGACCAGGTTTTCTTGTTGATTACCATAAACAATCCGCCTACTTTTACAGCGTTTATAGATCGTTTTTTAGTTTCTGCAAGAGCCTATAGAATAGATGTTGTTTTGGTTTTTAATAAAATAGATTCTTATGAAATAGAAGAACGTGCAGAAATTTTATACCTAAAAGATATTTACGAAAAAATTGGCTACAGATGCGAAGAAGTTTCTGCCACAAAAAACAAAAATGTAGACATTATTAAACAAATTATGTTGGGTAAAACATCTATGTTTATTGGGCATTCTGGCGTTGGTAAAACAACTTTGGTAAATACCATTGATGCTAGTTTAGATTTAAAAACAAAAGAAATTTCAGACCAACACAGTCAAGGAAAGCACACCACTACTTTTGCAGAAATGTTCGATTTAAACCTCGAAAATAAAAGCGATGCAAGAATCATAGATACTCCTGGAATTAAAGGTTTTGGCGTAGTAGATATCGATAAATATGAATTAGGTGATTATTTTCCTGAGTTTTTTGCGTTAAAACAAGACTGTAAATTTAATAACTGTATTCACGTTAAAGAACCACAATGCGCGGTAAAAGAAGCCTTAGAAGCCGAAGAAGTTTCTTGGTCTCGATATAGAAGTTATCTTCAAATTGTAGCAGGCGAACAAGAATCTGAACACTATAGAACAGATATTTGGAACGAAGAAGATAATGAGTAGTTTATGAAAATAGTTATTCAAAGAGTTGCTAAAGCAAGCGTTACCATCAACAAAGAAAAAGCAGCAAACATTAATCAAGGATTGCTAATTCTTTTAGGTATTGTTGCAGATGATACCCAAGAAGACATTAATTGGCTAGTTAAAAAAGTAACAAACCTGCGTATTTTTAATGATGCAAATGGTGTAATGAACAATTCTCTTTTAGAGGTTAATGGAGACGTAATTGTTGTTAGTCAGTTTACGTTACAAGCATCCACCAAAAAAGGAAACAGACCTAGTTATCTAAAAGCAGCAAAATCAATAATTGCCATTCCTTTATATGAGAATTTTGTAAAAACCTTAGAAAACGAACTTGGTAAAAATGTACAAACTGGTCAATTTGGTGCAGATATGCAAGTAGCTTTGTTAAATGACGGACCCGTAACCATTATCATCGATTCTAAAAATAAAGAATAAAAAAATATACAATAAATACTTTCCAAGGAAAATAAAATGATTGTATATTTGCCACGGAAAATAATTCTAAGACTAAATAAATTAAAATAAAGAGTAGTATGAAAAAAGTAATTTTATCAATAGTAATTGCGGCAACTGTTTTAACAGGTTGTAAAGAAAAAAAAGAAAAAGTAGCAGTAAAAGAAGCGGTAGAAGTAGCTGTAAACCTTGCTGAATTAAACAATGTAGATACTAGTGCATCTGTTTTAAATTGGAAAGGAAACAAACCAACAGGTTCTCATGATGGAACAGTAGCTTTAAAAAGCGGAGGTTTGTTAGTACAAGAAGGTAAATTAACACAAGGTGTTTTTGTTGTTGATATGAACACAATTAAAAATGCAGATATGGCTGGTTCAGATGGTGCAGGTAAAATTGAAGGGCATTTAAAAGCATCAGATTTCTTTGATGTTGCAGTATATCCAATAGCTAAATTTGTAATTACTTCTGTAGTAGAAACAGAAGGTAAATTAGCGGTAACAGGTAATTTACAAATTAAAGATGTTACTAAAAGTATTACTATTCCTGCAATGTTATCTACAGAAAACGGAGTTACAACTTTTAAAAGTGAAATGTTTACAATAGATAGAGCAGATTTTAATGTAAAATATGGGTCTAAAAAATTCTTCGCTAATTTAAAAGATAAATTTATTAACGACTTAATGGAAATGTCTTTTGTTGTAAAAACAAAAGCATAATAAAAATTTAAAACTAGATAATTATGAAATTAAACAAAGCAGACAGACCAACTTGTGGATGTGGCAATACCTCAGATAAAGATGGGTTTTGCGACGGATCGCACGCTAATAAAAAGTAATAATTTACTGTTTATAAGTAACAAATTTAATAATACCCAAAACGAAAGTTTTGGGTATTATTTTTTATATTGCATCTCTACATAAAAAAAAGTTCATGAAAAAACATATTTATCTCTCTATTATAACCTTCTTTTTTTCAATTTCTTTCAGTTTTAGTCAAAAAATAAATTATGCTGCGCTATTAATTCCATCAGAATTAAAAGAAAACGCAAATGCAGTTGTTAGAGACCAATCTACAGAAATTACCATAGAAGACGTAAACAAAATGGTAGTATCTAAAAGAGAAGTGGTTACTGTTTTAAACAAATTAGGCAATACAGATGCCAGAATTGTAGAAAGTTATGATAATGATACTAGAATTACAAAACTTTCTGCCATTATATATGATGCTTTTGGCAATCAGCTTAAAAAATACAAATCAAAGGATTTTTTAGATGTAAGCGCTGTAGATGGCGGAACATTGTATTCAGATGCTAGAGTTAAATATATTAATTACACACCTGTTTCTTATCCGTATACGTTGGTTTTTGAGTCTGAGTATAAAACATCTTCTACGGGGTTTATTCCTTCTTGGTTTCCTGTAAATGGATATTTTATTTCTGTTGAAAAAAGTAGCTATAAATTAAATAATCCAAAAAGTTTTAAAATAAGAAAAAAAGAAAAAAGTTTTAAAGAGTATCCTATAAAAGATACTTCAACAGAATTTGAAGTTAACTATTCTTTGAGCAATCAAAAATCTATTAAGTATGAAAATTATACTTCTGCTTCTATTGATTTTATGCCGTATTTACTTGTTGGTATAACTCCTTTTTCACTTAAAAAAGTAATAGGAAAAGCAGATAATTGGAGCGAATTTGGAAAATGGCGCTACGAGTATTTAAAAAATGGAAATGATACATTATCTGACGATATTAAAATAACAATTATCAATTTAGTAAAAGGAATAGAAGATCCAATAGAGAAAGCAAAAATAGTATATAAATTTATGCAAAATAAAACACGCTACATAAGCGTGCAAGAAGGTATTGGAGGTTGGAAGCCAATACCAGCCAATCAAGTAGATAAGGTTGGTTACGGAGATTGTAAAGGCTTAACTAATTATACAAAAGCATTATTAGATGCAGTTGGGGTAAAATCTCATTATTCTGTTATTTGGGCTGGAGCAGGAAAAAGAAGTGTAGAAAAAGATTTTTTTGGAATGCAAGGAAACCATGTTATATTAAACATCCCAAACCAAGGGAAAGACATTTGGTTAGAATGTACAAGTCAGACGGCACCTTTTGGGTTTTTAGGTGATTTTACTGATGATAGAAATGTTTTAGTGGTAACACCAGAAGGCGGAATTATTAAAAGAACAGCTTCTTATAAAAACGAAGTAAATCTTCAAACCATAAACGGAACGATTCAATTAGATGAAAAAGGAGGCTTAATGTCGTCTTTTAAAAGAGTTTCTAAAGGTTTGCGATTTGATGATAAGTATGGGTATGATGGTTTTACTAAAGAAGAATTAATAAAAAACTATAAATCTAATGTTTGGAGTTATAATAACAATTTAGAAATTATTGCATCTAAACTTAAAAATGACAAAGAAAATATTGCGTTTACAGAAAAATTAGAAATAGCAATAAAAAATTATGCAACTATAAATGGCCAAGAATATTTATTTAGAGTAAATGTTTTTAATAAAAAAAGTTTTGTTCCTAAAAGATACAGAACCAGAAAATTACCACTTAAAATATCCAGAGGATATAAGGATGTAGATAATTTTGAGATTAAAATCCCTGAAGGATATATTTTAGGCATTTTACCACCTGTAAAAGAGCTTTCTACCAAATTTGGAACGTACAAAGTGATTTTCAAAAAAATAGATGCAACTACTTTAAGTTATTCTAAATCAATTGTAATTAAAGAAGGGGTTTACCCAAAAGAAGATTATAAATTGTACAGAAGTTTTAGAAGAAGTATTGCTAAATATGAAAATTTAAGA
>CAYWOM010000092.1:0-6394 GCA_964459905.1 uncultured Polaribacter sp.
CTGCAATTTATAGGAAAAGCAGAATGCCCAAAAACAGCATCCGGGACACCAATGTGCTATTATTCCTTATTGTTTTTTAGTAGCTTGATGCTCTTAAAAATTATTGAAATTAAATTATCACGAACAAAGTAACCTTTAAAGAATAAGTTGTTCGTGATAATTTAAAATTACTCATCTAGTTCTATGTTTTTAGAATTCTCAGAATAGGTTCTCCATTTTTCTAAACACTCAACAATATCTGTAGGAATCTCAGAATTAAACTGCATAAATTCACCTGTAGTTGGGTGTGTAAAACCTAATGTTTTTGCATGTAAAGCTTGCCTAGGTAATACCTTAAAACAATTGTGTACAAATTGCTTGTATTTGGTAAAGGTTGTACCTTTTAAAATAGCATCACCACCATAACGTTCATCATTAAAAAGTGTGTGACCTATATGTTTAAAATGCGCTCTAATCTGGTGTGTTCTTCCAGTTTCTAATTTACACTGCACTAACGTAACGTACGTTAAACGTTCTAAAACTTTAAAGTGAGTAACTGCATGTTTTCCAAATTCGCCATCAGGAAAAACAGCCATTTGCAAACGGTTTTTTAAACTACGCCCAATATTACCTTCAATTCTACCTTCGTCTTCGTCAACATTTCCCCAAACTAATGCATAATACAAACGCTCTGTAGTTCTGTCAAAAAATTGTCTCGATAAATTTGCCATCGCAAATTCGGTTTTTGCAACCACTAATAATCCACTAGTATCTTTATCTATTCTATGCACCAATCCCGGTCTTTCGTTAGAGTTGGTTGGTAGGTTTTCTATATGATGAATTAAGCCATTTACCAAGGTTCCAGAATAATTACCATGACCAGGATGCACTACCATTCCGGCTTTTTTATTTACTACAATTACAGTATCATCTTCATAAACAATATCAATTGGTAAATCTTCTGCAACCAATAATTGTTCTGCTGGCGGATATGCCAAAACAACACGTACAACATCATTTGGCTTTACTTTATGATTCGATTTTACAGCGCCTTCATTTACTAAAATATTTCCGGCCTTTGCAGCTTGTTGTATTTTATTTCTGGTAGCGTTCTCTATAAAATTCATTAAAAATTTATCTACACGTAGAGGTTCTTGACCAATACTTGCTGTAAATTTATAATGTTCGTAAAGCTCGTCGTTTTCTATATCTTTATTTTCTTGCACGTTTATTTTAGTTATAAAGTTTTAACATTGTAAAGTTACAACGTTAATAATTTTTAAGAATTCTTAGATTGGGTTTGTTGAAGTCTTTTTAATCTTGATAAAAGAAAAGCTACTTTTTAATAACCTTTTCCATCACCTAAAACCAAATTTATAATTGAGTTTAACGGTAATTTATCGCCTTGGTTTAAAACTTTGCTATTGTAGCGTAAACCACGCACAACATCTTTTCCTATATCTGTAACATACGTAAAATTTGTACCAATATTAAAACCGATAGAACGCAAATGAGAAATTGCTTGCCTTTTGGTTTTTCCGTTTAAATCGGGTATGGAAACGTCTCTGTATTTAGACGGGTTTAAAGTTAAGTAAATTTTACGCTTTTCTTTTACAAAATCGCCTTCTTCTGGCGTTTGCTCTATGACAGATTTTTTTGGATATTTAGGATTAAAACTTGCGCTATCTATTACTTTAAAGTCTAAATTTAATTCTTTTAATTTTCTAGCAACGTCTTCTAAAGACATTTTGTGTAAATTAGGAACTTGTATTTTCTGACTGTGATTTGTAGTAATGCCTAACCAATATTTTAACACAAAAATAACCAGTAGCAAACCAATAATTGCAATAGCTATTTGCTTAAAAAACGATTTACTTTTTAAAAACTGAACAACACTCATTTTTAGATTTTTAGAACGCACAAATATATAAAAACTAAACGTTGCTATTTCTATAATTATTTTGATAAATTTGTTTTATTAATATATAATTAATGAAGAAGAACATTGCCATAGTTATGGGCGGATTTTCATCCGAAGTAAATATTTCTCTAAAAAGCGGAAATGTAGTTTATAATCACCTAGATAAGCAAAAGTACAATGCTTTTAGAGTGTATATTTTAAAGGAAAAATGGGTTGTTTTAGACGCATTTGATACAGCATATATTATCGATAAAAATAATTTTTCATTTGTTTTAAATGATAAAACGATTATTTTCGATTGTGTTTTTAATGCAATTCATGGCAACCCTGGAGAAAACGGAATGTTATTGGCATACTTTAAGCTCATCAATTTAAAACATACATCTGCACCTTTTTATCAAATGGCACTAACATTTAATAAAAGAGATACTTTAAGTGTGGTAAAAGAATACGGCATAAAAACAGCAGTTTCTATCTATTTAAATAAAGGAGATGATGTAAATTTAGATAAAATTATTACTAAAGTTGGTTTGCCTTGTTTTGTAAAACCAAACAATGCAGGTTCTAGCTACGGAATTTCTAAAGCGCATACTAAAGAAGAAATTTTGCCAGCCATAGAAAAAGCGTATAAAGAAGATTCAGAAATTTTAATTGAATCTTTTTTAGACGGACCAGAAGTTTCTGTGGGCGTTATTCAGTTTGAAGGAAAAACCAAAGTACTGCCAATTACAGAGATAGTTACAGAAAACGATTTTTTCGATTATGAAGCAAAATATCAAGGAAAATCGGAAGAAATTACACCTGCAAGAATTTCGGCAGAAGAAACCCAAAAAGTAAGAGAAATAGCACAAAAAGTGTATAAAATTTTAAACATGTCTGGTTTTTCTAGATCGGAATATATTTTAGTAAATGGCGAACCTTATTTTTTAGAAATGAATACAGTACCAGGTTTAACAGAAGAAAGTATTTTGCCACAACAAGCTAAAGTTGCAGGTATATCATTAGCAAAATTGTTTGATAATGCTATAGAGATGGCTTTAGGTTAATTAGAGAATAGAGAATAGAGAATAGAGAAAAAAGACAAGAGAATACAGCTTTTGTTTTTAATATATAGGTAATTAACATCAAAAGTAAAACAATGAAAAAAGCAATTTTCCCAGGGTCTTTTGATCCAATTACATTAGGTCATTTCGATATTATAGAAAGAGGCGTTACTCTTTTCGATGAACTTATTATTGCTATTGGTATAAATGCCGATAAAAAATACATGTTTTCTCTAGAAGAACGTAAAAAATTTATTGAAAACTGTTTTGGTCACCATCCAAAAATAAGAGTAGTAACTTATAAAGGGTTAACAGTAGATTTTTGTCAAAAAAATGATGTCGATTTTATTTTAAGAGGCTTACGAAACCCGGCAGATTTCGAGTTTGAAAAAGCAATTGCACATACCAATAGAGATTTAGCGCCTATAGAAACCGTTTTTTTACTAACAGCTGCTAGTACTTCTTATATATCTTCATCAATTGTTAGAGATGTTATTAGAAATAATGGCGATTACACAAAATTAGTTCCAAAAACAGTTAGAGTTAAATAATGAAAAAACAACTTGTATGCCTTTTTTTAGTATCAATTTTTGCTTGTAAAAAATCCAATAAAAGCACGCAAGATTTTACCACTCAATTTGAAAAATCTGGTGGCACAGAAACTCCAGAATACAAGGCTATAATTTCTTATTACAAAGATTTATCAGAAGCATATACTGCCATATCTTTATTTTCATTTGGTCAAACAGATTCTGGAGAACCGCTGCATTTAGTGGTGTATAACCAAGAAGGTGTTTTTAATGTTGATGAAATTAAGAAATCGTCAAAAAACAGAATTTTAATTAATAACGGAATTCATCCCGGAGAATCAGACGGAATAGATGCTTCTATGTTGCTTTTACGAGATATTGTACAAAACGATTCTTTGAAGAAAAAGTATAAAAATACTATGATTGCTATTATTCCTGTTTACAATATTGGTGGTTCTTTAAACAGAAATTCGCATACCAGAGCCAATCAAAACGGGCCAAAAGCATACGGTTTTAGAGGAAATGCCAAAAATTACGATTTAAATCGAGATTTTATAAAACAAGACAGTAAAAATGCAGCGGCTTTTGCAGCAATTTTTCACGCTGTTAATCCAGATGTTTTTATTGATACCCATGTTAGTAATGGCGCAGATTACCAATATGCAATTAGCCATTTGTTTACCCAACACAATAAGTTAGGAGGTAATTTAGGGCGTTTTTTAGAAACTAAAATGAAACCAGAATTAGAAACTTCTTTACAGCAAAAAGGCATTGCAATTACGCCTTATGTAAATGTTTGGGGTACAACGCCAGAAGCTGGTTTTTCTCAATTTTACGATTCGCCAAGATATTCTACAGGCTATACAACCTTGTTTCATACATTGGGCTTAATGGTAGAAACACACATGTTAAAACCGTATAAAATTAGAGTAGAACAAACACATCAATTATTGTTTTCTGCGTTAGATTTTACAACAAAACATTCAAAGAAAATTAAAGATTTACGAAGTAAAGCAACCGCAGAAATTTTATCAAAAAAAACATATCCAATTACTTTTAAAGATGATAAAGAAAACGCTACAGAAATTCAATTTAAAGGATATGAAGGTAGTTACATAGCTAGTAAAGTTACCTCTGGAAAACGCTTGTTTTATGATACCTTACAACCTTTTACAAAACCAGTAAAGTATTACAATAATTTTGTTGTAAGCCAAGAAATTAGAATTCCAAAAGCATATATTCTAAAACAAGGTTGGCATAAAATTGTAGCGCGTTTACAAAACAATAACATTCAATTTACACGTTTAAAAAAGGACACCACTATTGCTGTAGAAGTACATCATATTAATACATTTGAAACGCGTAAAATGGCTTATGAAGGTCATTATTTACATTACAATACAAGTGTTTTAAAATCTACAAAAAACACAACTTTTAGAAAAGGCGATTTGTATATTGATACCCATCAAAATGGGGTACGTTATTTGTTAGAAACTCTAGAGGCATCGGCAACCGATTCTTTTTTTAATTGGAATTTTTTCGATACTATTTTACAACAAAAAGAAGGCTATTCTGGGTATGTTTTTGAAGACGTTGCTCAAAAAATATTGTTAGAAAACCCAGAAATAAAAACTGCTTTTGAGGCGAAATTAAAGTCGGATGACAATTTTGCAAAAAGCCCAAAAATGCAATTAGACTTTATTTATAAAAAATCGTTGCATTACGAACAAGCACATTTACGATTACCAATCTTTAAAGAATTTTAATGTATGAAAATAAAACACCTATTATTACTGACTATAATTGTTATGAGCTGTAAAAAAACACCTCAGAAAGAAGAAAATATGGAAACCATTTTTTATGTTGGTACATACACGCAAAAAGAAAGTAAAGGAATATACACCTATGGTATTTCTAATCAGGGAAAACTAAGTAAAATAAGATTGGCGGCAGAAACTGTAAACCCGTCTTTTTTAACAAAATCTAAAGACAATAAAACACTGTTTTCAGTTAGCGAAATTGCTGTAAATGGCACCGGATTTGTAAGCTCTTATTCGATTTCTAATGATTCTTTACACTTGTTAAGTACAAAAAAATCTGGTGGCGAAAATCCTTGTTTTGTTGCTATAAATGATACTAATTATGTATTGGCAGCAAATTATTCTGGCGGTAATGTTGGTTTGCTAAAAGCAGATAAGTCAGGCAAGTTAATACCTTTATTAGATGTGCAACAACATGCCGGAAAAGGAACAACTAGCAGACAAACAGCACCTCATGCACATTCAGCTTGGTTTCATCCAACAAAAAACCAAGTGATTTCTGTAGATTTAGGAACCAATGAATTGTGGTTTTCTACAATTGATAAAACTAAAAACAAATTGGTTTTTACCAATCAGAAAACTTTAAAAATGGCAATAGGAGCAGGGCCAAGGCATTTAACATTTCACCCTAATAATAAATGGATGTATGTTTTAAACGAATTAAATAATACTGTTTCTTTAGTGAAAGAAAAAGACAGTATGTATTATGTAGCTGCGTCAATTTCTACGTTGCCAGTAAATTTTACGGCATATACTAAAGCAGCCGATATTCATCTTTCTAAAGACGGAAAATTCTTGTATGTTTCTAATCGTGGGCATGAATCTATTACTATTTTTGAAGTAAATTCTAAAAATGGTACTTTAAAAACAATTGGTTTTTCTAAGTAGTTTAATTATGTCGTCTTACTCAGAGGAGTTTTTAGTGTAAGAAACATATATTTTACTTTGTAAATGCAAAGAAACTGCATTTTTGTTTTCATATAATAGGAAGACGTAATAAAAAAAAGACTGCCGACAAAAAAAAATTACGTTGTGAGTGAACTGGCAATGCTTCAAAACGTTTCGAAATAAAACATAGACAAAAAGAAATTGTCCGCTAAG
>CAYWOM010000093.1:0-6368 GCA_964459905.1 uncultured Polaribacter sp.
ATTCTAATAAAGAAACAATGGTCTTTTTAAACTCTTTGTCATAAATTATTTTCCCAATAATACAAATGTAATTTAATCACATAAATGCGTACCAACAAATCTAGACATTCTAGTCTTTGTTTTTATTCAGACAGAGTTGAGTTTACAGTCTCTACTTAACACATACTTTTTAGTTTTTTAATATCTAATATTTTAATATTTCGTCCTTCAATGGCTATTAGACCTTGTTTTTTAAAATTAGACATGGTTCTTATTAGTGTTTCAGTTGCAATTCCTGCAACACTTGCCAAATCATTTCTAGAAATTTTTATAAAATCTTCTGGTTTTACATTTAGTTTTTCTGCAAATTTAAGAATAGTTAAAGCGGTTTTTTTATTTACAGAACTATATGCCATTTGTAATAATTGATCTTTTATACCAATTATATTATCTGTTAATAACTCTAAGAGCTCTAGGGTTACACTATGGTTATTGCGTAACAAATTTTTAAGGTCGCTTTTAAGAATTCCAATCAATTCTACCTCTTTTAAAGTTCTTGCTGTTTCTTTATATGGGGTGTTTTGTGTAAAAGAAGTACAGCCAAATAAATCATCTTCTTTGTACAAACTAGTTATAAGTTTTTTTCCGTTACAATCTAGTTTATAGCACTTTATAGTTCCTTTTAAGATTAAGAAAATAAAATTTGAATGCTGTCCTTCTTTATAAATAACGGTATCTTTTCTATGTGTAAAAAGGGTTCCGTTAGTCTTAAAAAAAAAATTTAAATCATTAAATGTTATCAGTTTATCTTTTTCTTTTATCAGACTGTTATTTTGACTATTTCTTTTTTTTAATAGTGCAACCTTTTCTAGTCTACTTTCTATTGCATTAATTAGATCTTCTTCGTTAAAAGGTTTTGTAATATAATCATCAGCACCTAAATCCATTCCTTTTCTTACATCTTTTCTTTCTGTTTTTGCTGATAAAAAAATAAACGGAATATACTTTGTGCTTTTATTTTTTGATAAGGCATTAAGTACATCATAGCCATCTAATTCTGGCATCATAATATCGCAAACAACAATATCTGGACGCTCTTTTAAAGCTAGTACCACACCTAAATTACCATTAGAAGCAATAACAACAGTATAATTTGAAAGTACTAGCAATTCTGCAGTATTTTCTCTTAAAATAGGGTCGTCTTCTATTAGTAATATTTTTTTCATGAGCTAGCTTTATTTGGAATTGAAACTGTAAATGTAGTTGTTGTATTTTCTTTACTTGTAAAAGAGATTTCACCGCCTAAATTTTCGATATGGTTTTTTACAATATTAAGGCCAATACCAGTACCTTGTCTTAGTAGCACATTTTCTGCTCTAAAATAACGATTGAATATGTTTTTTTGATCTTTTTTTGGAATACCAATTCCGTTGTCTTTAACCTTAAAAACAGTTTTTAAATTATCTTGCGTTATAAAAATGTCTATAAAGGTGTTTTCAGAAGAATATTTTATAGCATTATGTACCAAGTTAAATAATGTAAGTTCTAATATCTTTTCGTCTTGATGTAAAGAAAAATCATCAATATCTTTTGGGTAATTAATTTTCTGACCTTCTTTTAATAGTATATTTACATTGTAAATAAGCTCATTAAGCACCTTGCTTACCTTAAATGTAGTTGGGTTGTATTTAATTTTTCCCATATCTAATTTTTCTATGCATAAAAAATCATTTAAAATAGTATTTAAATAATGTACTTTACTAGTAATAATTTTAATATGCTTGTCTCTTTTTTTTGATTCCGCTGTTAATTTATATTTAGTTAATAAAATGGCAGAAGTTAAAATACCACTTAAAAGAGTTTTAAATTCATGTGAAACCAGCGACAGAAACTTAGTTTTTAACACATTAAGTTCTTGTTCTTTTTTTAATGCAATATTTATTTCTTGTTCTACCTGTATTCGTCTTTTGTTTTCAGTATAAAGCGTAATATTTAGATCTTTAAGTTTATAAATAGTTGCTTTTAACTTTTGTGTTCTTTGCTCAACTTTCTCTTCTAATTCTGTACTTAGTTTTTTAATTTTTGCTTCTATATTTTTATGAACAGTATTATCTATAACCATTGCCATAGTATATTTTTTACCGAAAAGCATAAATGGTTTTAGTCTTACTTCTATAGGAAATGTATTTCCTTCTTTTTTAATACCAAAGAGGTAGTAACCTTGGTCTATTCTACCGTGTTTGTTGTTTTTTACATATTCTTTAAAATAAATAGTATGTTTTTTATGATAGTTTGAGGAAATTAAAATGTTTAAGGGTTTTTCTATAAGTTCGTCTTTATCATACCCAAACATGCGCCTGGCAGCTGCATTTATTTCTATGATAATTTGGTTTTCACTAACTACAATAACACCTTCGGAAATAGCCCTTAAAAGAGGATTAATAACATTTTGGTATTCTTTAAACATTTTTTTTGGTATTAATTACAAAAAAAAAGGGTTAGTTAAATATACAAAAAATACATTTCAAAAAGAATACTGATATATATCATTTTTATAAAAGGATATAATTTTTATTTTTATACTGTTAATAGGATGCGTTATGTATAAAAACTTGAACACTAAATTTTATCAAAATATAGCTAAATTATTTTATGCTATTGCTGCTGTGGACAAGGTTATAAAAGAAGAAGAATTTACGGCTTTAAAAACAATTGTTAAAAATGAATGGTTAACCATTGATAAAAGCAAAGATGAATATAATACAGATGCTGCTTATCAAATAGAATTTGTTTTTGAGTGGTTAATATTAAAAAAATTAGACGCCTATACCTGTTATAATGAGTTTATTGAATATAGCAATGAATATTCCTATTTTTTTACAGATGAACTTAATCATTTAATTATGAAGACAGCAGAGAAAATCGCATCATCATTTGCTGGTATAAATAAATCTGAACTAATTATGCTAACAAAACTGCAGTTTCATTTAAAATAGTTTAGCATGTTTTAGATATCAATAAATCCCTTTTTATGAATAAATATAAATAAGGAACACTATGAATACCTTACAAAATACAATCGCTCAAATAACAAAAATTACCAGTAATATAGAAAGTAATTACCCTGAGTTATATGTTGTTTTAGAGGAAACCCCTTTAACAATACCAACCGAAGAACAACTAGAAATAAGTACAGAAATTATGGAAGAGTATTTAGATAGTTTGCAACAAATACTAAAGCAATATATAAAAAACCATTAAAATACGTAATGGCATTTATAAAATTTTAAAACTTTCTAAAAAACCAACTGATAAGTATTTATTAGTATAGTTACTTATCTGTTCGAAGTGATATTTCATGTTTTAAACTAACACATTTGAAACATGAAATACAAGAAATCGAGTTTAGAAGAAAAGTTGAAAATTGTATCCTATTAATTTAATTTTTTAAAAATCAATAGTTTAATATAGTCTCTTTAAGTTCAATTATTTTATATAAACTTTACTTTTTTTGAAACACCTTAAATTACAGAATTAATTGCTTTTTGTCTTTTCATTTTTAGAATTCCATTTTGCTAAAAATGGTTTGCGTATTTGTAGAGATTTTTGCTACAATAAGTCTAAAAGTAAAAAGTACTTTTTTAATAGTTTAAATTATAAACTAGCATCAAAATTTTCACTCCATTTTTGCTGTACTCGTAAAACTTGTTCAATAACATCTCGCACGCAACCTTCGCCGCCTTTTTTGTTAGAAATATATTTTGATATACTTTTAATTTCTTGCACAGCATCATTTGGGCAAGCTGCCAAACCAACTATTTTCATTACCGGATAATCTGGTACATCATCTCCCATATACAATACGTTTTCGGGCTGTAAATTGTATTTAGTTACCAACTCTTTGTATTGTTTTATTTTATTATGCGCCCCTAAATAAATATCTTCAATGCCTAAAGCCGTTAAACGTTTTCTAACACCTTCATTGGTGCCTCCAGAAATTATACAAACTTTAAAGCCTTTGTTTAAGGCGTTTTTTAGAGCATAGCCATCTTTTACATTCATGTGTCTTACCAACTCTCCATCGGGCATAATTGTAAGTGTTCCATTGGTTAAAACACCATCTACATCAAAAATGAAAGTGTTTATTTTAGGTAATAATTGTTTGTAGCTAAGTTCCATATTTTCTTAAAATTTGTCATTCTGAATTTGTTTCAGAATCACATACTATTATTTTTATTAATTTATTAGAAACCGAAATATTGAAAACATATTCAGCATTTTTAATTTCAGTTTAAACTTAAATTTTATCAATCGAATTTATAATTGACTTTGTTAGTGTTTTATATATTTTTTGTTCTTTTTTAGACAACAAATCTAAATGATTTATAATTGTTTTTTTGTCGTTTCTAACCGCAGGACCAGTTTGTGCTTTTTCTGGTGAAAGTATGGCTATTTTGGCAGCGGTTTCTTTAATTAATGGTTGCAAAATTACAAAAGGAACCTTGTTTTTTTCGCAGATATCATTGCCTATTTTATACATATGATTAGTAAAGTTATTTACAAAAACGGCGGCAACATGCAAGCTTTTTCGTTGTTCAGAATTTATAGCATATATTTTTTTTCCTATTGATTTTGCTAATTTTTCTAACAATAAATAATCATTTTTAGTTGCTGCTTCTAAACAAAACGGAATTTCAGAAAAAGCTACTTCTTTATCTTTCGAAAATGTTTGTAACATGTAAAAAACACCTTTCCTTGTTTTATTTTTTAAAGAATCTAAAGAAGCACTTCCAGAAGTATGAACAACAAAAGAATTGCCTATTTTCGAAGAAACTTTAGCAATGGCATCATCAGCAACTGCAATAATAGTAACATCTGCCTGCGGAATGTTTTCTAGTTTTCTAGAATTTATTTGTGTAACCTTAATGCCATCAGCTTTTAAAAAAGCATTTGTTAGGTGTGTTGCCACATTTCCGCTACCAATAACTACTGTAGATATCATAAAACGAAGATATTGAAATTATTTAGAGGATTGCAAATTGAATTTGTAATTTAGCATCAATAATATTATTTTAATGAAGGATTTAAAAAAACCAGGAATAAACACTACATGCGTTCATGTAGGCGAAGTAAAAGACAAACAATTTAAAGGGGCAATTTCACCAATATATATGGCTACTTCTTATGCTTTTGATGGAGTAGATGTGATGCGATATCCGCGCTATTTTAACACACCAAATCAAGAAATGTTGTGTAAAAAAATAGCAGCTTTAGAAAACTGTGAAGCGGCTCTAATACTAGGTTCTGGTATGGCAGCAATTTCTACTGCACTGTTTGCTTTTTTAAAATCGGGCGATCATGTAATTATTCAGCAAGTAATTTACGGCGGAACTTATAATTTAATTGTTGCCGAATTTGAAAAATACGGAATTGAATACTCGTTTACTGAATCTGATAAAACAAAAGATTTTATTCCGCTTATAAAAAATAATACCAGGGTTATATTTATAGAAACACCTTCTAATCCGTTGTTAGGAATCACAGATATAAAAGCAATTGCCAATTTAGGAAAAGCTCACAATATCATTACAATGATAGATAATACCTTTGCATCACCAATCAATCAAAATCCTGCCGATTTTGGCATCGATATTGTTTTACATTCTGCAACAAAATACATGGGTGGTCATTCAGATATTAGTGCAGGAGCAATTGCTGCAAGTAAAAATCATATTGATTTAATCTGGAAAACGGCCATTAATTTTGGCGGTAATTTAAGTGATCAAACTGTTTGGTTGTTGGAAAGAAGTTTAAAAACTTTAAATCTTCGGGTAAAAGAGCAAACAAAAAATGCACTAGAAATGGCAATATATTTAGAAGAAAACACTAGCATTATTGCCGTTTATTATCCCGGTTTAAAGAGCCATCCGCAACACCAATTGGCAAAAAAACAAATGAAAGGTTTTGGTGCTATGTTGTCTTTTGAATTAAAAGAAGGAATTGATGCCATGGATTTTCAGAACAATTTAAAACTCATAAAACCTTCTATGAGTTTAGCTGGTTTAGAAAGTACCACAGTAAGTCCAGCACAAACAACACACGCATTATTAAGTAAAAAAGAACGTTTAGATAGAGGTATTAAAGACGGGTTAATTCGTTTTTCTGTAGGAATTGAAGAACCACAAGATTTAATTGCAGATATTGAACAAGCAATTGATAAATGTAAATAAAAAGAGAATGTCTTCTCGAGCGCAGTCGAGAGATTTTAGGAGTTGTTAGCTGCGCTCAACAAAAAAAATAATAATAATGAAATTAGACATATTAGCCTTTGGCGCGCATCCAGATGATGTAGAATTAAGTTGCAGTGGCACCATTGCCAAAGAAGTTTC
>CAYWOM010000094.1:0-6358 GCA_964459905.1 uncultured Polaribacter sp.
TCTTGTTTGAAGATATTTCTTTTGGAATTAATAAAGATCAAAAAGTTGCTTTTGTAGCTAAAAATGGAAGTGGTAAAACTTCTATTTTAAATATTATTGCTAATTTAGATGTGCCAGATTCTGGGCAAGTAGTAAGTAGAAAAGGAATTTCTATTGCATATTTAGCACAAAAAGATGATATCAATCCAGATTTAACTATAGAGGAAACTATTTTTGCAACAGATAATAAGATTCTTTCTATTGTAAATCAGTATGAAAAAGCTTTAAAAAATCTCGAAGACACAGATGCATACCAAGCTGCTTTTGAGCAAATGGAGCAATACAACGCTTGGGATTTTGAAACTCAATACAGACAAATTTTATCGAAATTAAAATTAGACGATTTAACCTTAAAAGTTGGCGCACTTTCTGGCGGACAAAAGAAAAGATTATCGTTAGCCATTGTTTTAATAAATAAACCCGATTTATTAATTTTAGATGAACCTACAAATCATTTAGATTTAGAAATGATAGAATGGTTAGAAGCTTTCTTTGCAAAAGAAAAAATAACTCTTTTTATGGTAACGCATGATCGTTATTTTTTAGAACGTGTTTGTAATGAAATTTTAGAATTAGACGAAGGTAAAATATATAAATACAAAGGTAATTACTCGTATTATTTACAAAACAAAGAAGAACGTTTAGCTTTAGAAGCTACCAATTTAGGAAAAGCTAAAAGTTTATTTAAAAAAGAGTTAGAATGGATGCGAAAGCAACCAAAAGCAAGAACTACAAAATCGAAATCTAGATCAGACGATTTTTACCAAATTAAAGAAAAAGCACACCAACGTAGAAAAGACCATACTATTCAGTTAGAAATTAATATGGAACGTTTGGGAAGTAAAATTTTAGAACTTCATAAAGTATCTAAATCTTTTGGCGATAAAAAGATTTTAGACGGTTTCGATTATGTTTTTAAACGTGGAGAACGTATTGGAATTATTGGTAAAAACGGAACTGGAAAATCGTCATTTTTAAATATAATCACAGAAAAAGCACCTGCAGATTCTGGGAAAGTTATTTTAGGCGAAACTGTAAAATATGGTTATTATACACAAGCCGGAATAAATATAAAAAAAGGCCAAAAAGTTATTGAAGTTGTTAAAGAATTTGGAGAGTTTATACCACTTACAAAAGGAAGAAAAATATCTGCTTCGCAACTCTTAGAGCGTTTTTTGTTTGATAAAAAGAAACAGTATGATTTTGTTGAAAAACTCTCTGGAGGCGAACAAAAACGTTTGTATTTATGTGCTGTTTTAATACAAAATCCTAACTTTTTAATTTTAGATGAACCTACCAACGATTTAGATGTTGTTACACTAAATGTTTTAGAAAGCTTCTTATTAGATTACCCAGGAAATCTTCTAGTGGTTTCTCACGATAGGTATTTTATGGATAAAATTGTAGATGCACTCTTTGTTTTTAGAGGCGAAGGAGTTGTAGAAAATTTTCCAGGAAATTACTCAGATTTTAGAGCGTATGAAAGTTCTGCAGATAAAGGAGCAGAAGAAAAAACTACTGTAAAAATAGCAGAAAAAAATACTGAAAAAAAACAACCAAAAAATGCGTTAAGTTTTAACGAAAAAAGAGAGTTTGGTGCTTTAGAAGCAGATGTAGAAAGGTTGCAAAAAAGAAAATTAGCTATAGAAAATCAGTTTTTAAATGTAGAAATTGCACCAGAAGATATTGCTAAAAAATCTGAAGAGTTAGAAAAAACCATTGCCGAATTAGAACAAAAAGAAGAACGTTGGTTTGAGCTTTCGATGAAGTTAGAAGGCTAATATATTTAACATAACAGCAAAGACACAAAGGAAAAAATAGCAATGTTTGCATTTTTTTTATAATAGGTGCCAAATCTCTGTAAAAAATGCCTTTTTTGTTTTAGTGAAAAAATTAATCTACACTCACAATATTTGCTTCTTCTATTAGTTTTTCATTATTAAAGCGCAATAAAATTTGTGCCACCGCAATGGTATCCTTTTCGCAATAAGTAACAATTCTTTGTAGGTTTTTATCTTTGTAATACACATTAGCAACTTCGCTGCCATCGATATCATCTTTTGGTGATGGAATACCAAGAATAGCTGTTAATAATTTAAGTGAAGTGTAATGCTTGTAATCGCCAAATTTCCATATTTCTAAAGTATCTAAATGCGGAATTTCCCATGGCTTTTTACCAAATAAATTTAGTTTTTTAGGCAGTTCTATTTGGTGTACTATCATTCTTCTTGCTATAAAAGGAAAATCGAATTCTTTGCCATTATGCGCACATAAAACATTGCTTTTTTTTGCAAAGTGTTTGTTTAATAACACTTTAAAATCAGTTAAAATTTTATGCTCATCATCACCAAAAAAAGAGGTAATTCTTAATTGTTTTTGACTTTCTATATCTACAAAATAACCCACAGAAATACAAATTATTTTACCAAACTCTGCCCAAATACCAGCGCGTTGGTAAAATTCTTCTGCGGTAAATTCTTCTTTTCTTTGGTACTTAGTTTTGTTACTAAAAAGTTCTTGGGTTGTTTTAGAAAGGGTGTGCCAGCTTTCTTCTTGCGGCACGGTTTCTATATCTAAAAACAGAATATGGTTTAATTTTAGGGTAAGATTCATAACATTAATTTTTTTCTTTTTCCTAAAGATACTAAAAATAAAAAAAGCTTCGAAAATTAATTTTCGAAGCTTTTAAAGTTATGTTGTAAAAACACTATTTAATTACTAGTTTTTTAGTGGCTGTTTTACCAGCTTCAGTAACTTTTAAAATATAAATTCCGGCGTTAATAGCAGAAATATCTAACTGTTTTTTAGTACCTGTAAAACTTGATGAAAATAATTTTTTACCAAGTACATTAAAAATTGTTACTTGTTTTGTGTCTAGGCTATTGCTAGAAACAGTAAATGTATTATTTGTAATTGGATTTGGGTAGGTTGCAAAACCTGCTATTGCATTGTCTTTAACTGATGCTGTTGTATTATTAAAAAAAGATAAATCATCCCAATAGGTAATTGCTCCAGAATACGTTCTTAATTCAAAATATAGCTGAGTTGCTCCAGCTGGTGCTGTAACACTAACCTCATATTTAGTCCAAGCACCTCCATTATTATCTAAATAGCCGCCATCTGGTCCTCTTAATGCATCATCTGTTGCAGCATCTGTAATGTTACTATTTGAAGAATCTTTCCAGTAAGACCAAATACGTGAATCGCCACCATCATTCTCTACAACTTTATACCATATAGTTATAGTGTAATTATTACCCGCTACAACACCTGTAATAGTTTGTCCTAAATCTTTGGTACCACCTGTATGTTTAGCTGAAAAAGATCCACCATGTACTTCTGTAGATTCTTTAGTTGTGTTCTCTACTTTCGTCCAATCTGTAGGAGAAGTATCATCATCCCAATTTTCAAAAGCTCCGTTGGCAATCATTTCTTGCCCAAAAGAAGTTGCGCTAAAACAAAGCGTTAATAATAAAATAAAAATGTAATTTTTTTTCATGTTGTTTGTATTTAAATTTAATTAGTTGCGTAAATATAACAATTATATCTATAAGTTTCATTTAATGAGTGTAATAACCAACTATTGGTATGTTTAATGTATATCTAATAAATTAAGGCTTTAATATTGTTAAAAGTTTAAAAAAACAGCTTTTAGATTAAATGATTGTTAAGTCTTTTTTATTGTTACATAACTATGGTTTATTATGTTTATTTTTGAGTGCTTATCTTTTAGAGCTTAATTTATGAATAAAAGTGATATAAAAATTTTATTGGTTGATGATGAGCCCGATATTTTAGAAATTGTTGGATACAATTTAAAAAACGAAGGCTACCAAGTGTACAAAGCTAACAATGGCCAAGAAGCTATAAAATCTGCAAAAAAACACATTCCTCATTTAATTTTATTAGACATTATGATGCCAGAAATGGATGGTATTGAGGCTTGTGAAAAAATTAGAAAAATAAAATCTTTAGAAAATGTTGTAATCGCTTTTTTAACTGCAAGAGGAGAAGATTACTCTCAGGTTGCTGGTTTTGAAGCTGGTGCAGACGATTATATTACAAAACCAGTAAAACCAAAAGTTTTAGTAAGCAAAGTAAAATCTTTACTAAGAAGATTAAAAACTGAAAAAGAAAACGAAGAAATTTTTAAAATTGGCGATATTGTTATAGACAGAGACCAATATGTTGTGCATAAAGCTGGCAAAAAGATTTCACTGCCCAGAAAAGAGTTTGAGTTATTTTCTTTGTTAACATCTAAACCTGGTAAAGTTTTTAAAAGAGAGGTTATTTTAGATACCGTTTGGGGTAATGAGGTTGTTGTTGGTGGCAGAACAATAGATGTTCATATTAGAAAACTTCGCGAAAAAATTGGTGATGACCACTTTAAAACTGTAAAAGGTGTGGGTTATAAATTTGTATTAGAAGAAGCAGACAACTAAATTACTGCTATGAAATTTAAAAAAACATATTCTTATGCACTTTGGTCTGCACTCTATTTAACACTGCTTTCTGTTGCTATTGCTGCAATTTCCTATTTTTTTATTGTAAAACATTTAGGCATTAGTACTATTATTGTTGCTATTTTTGTACTTTTTATAATCTCTTTCTTTATAATTCAATATAGAGCAGAGCACTTTATTTACAGAAGATTAAAAAAAATTTATGAAGAAATTTCTATTTTAGATGAGAGTAATTTAAATAGAGGTTCTGCCACTACAGATATTGAAAAACTTTCTAAAAGAATGCAAAACTTTGTTGAAGGCAAACGTTTAGAAATAAAAAGTTTAACTGATAGAGATTCTTTTAGAAGAGATTTTCTAGGCAATGTTGCGCACGAACTTAAAACACCTTTATTTACTGTACAAGGCTATATTTTAACCCTTCTTGAGGGTGCTGCAAACGATAAAGAAATACGTAACAAATACCTAGAAAGAGCTAATAAAGGCGTAGAAAGACTGGTTGCTGTTACTAAAGATTTAGATATGATTGCTAAATTAGAAACAGATGGATTAAAAATTAGTATAGAGGTTTTTAATATTCTAGAAATTATTCAAAATGTCTTTGATTTAGTTGAAATGAAGGCAAAAAAAAGAAATATTTCTTTACAATTTGATAAAATTTATGAGTTTCCGGTTTTTGTAAAAGGCGATGTTGAAAAAATTGAACAGGTTTTAATTAACTTAATTGTTAATTCTATTAAATATGGTAAACCAAATGGCACCACTATTGTTGCTGTTGATACTTATAACGAAGACACTTTTATTATTAAAGTTATCGATAATGGCGAAGGAATTGAACAACAACACCTACCACGCTTATTCGAACGATTTTATAGAGTAGACCAAAGTAGATCTAGAGAACAAGGTGGCTCTGGATTAGGACTTTCTATTGTAAAACACATTATAGAAGCACATGATGAAACCATTTTACTAAAAAGTATTTATGGCGAAGGATCTGAATTTTCTTTTACTATGAAAAAAGCGAAATAACCCTGTAATTGCTGCTTATTTTACAAGCTTACTACTAAATTATTACAGCAAATCGAAACCAATATCTTTTCTGTAATTCATTTTATCAAAAGAAATTTTAGCTACTGCTGCATATCCTTTTTCTAAAGCTTCTTCAATAGAATCTCCAAAAGAAGTTACCGCCATAACTCTACCCCCATTAGAAACTACTTTACCGTCTTTAAGAGATGTTCCTGCATGATAAACAGTGGCTTCTTTTACGTTTTCTAAACCTGTAATTTCTTTGTTTTTTTGGTAACTTTCTGGGTATCCGCCAGAAACTAACATAACAGTTGTTGCTGTTTTAGAAGTTACCGAAAAAGATTTTTTATGTAAGGTTTGGTTGGCTACACCATCAAATAAATCAAACAAATCAGACGTTATTCTTGGCAGTACAACTTCTGTTTCTGGGTCTCCCATTCTAACATTGTATTCTACCACAGACGGGTTTCCATTATCATTCATTAATCCAATAAAAATAAAACCTCTGTAATCTATTCCGTCTTTTTGTAAGCCTTTTATAGTTGGTTTTACCACCAATTCTTCTACTTTATTTAAAAAAGCATCGTCTGCAAATGGTACCGGAGAAATAGCGCCCATTCCGCCAGTATTTAGCCCAGAATCTCCTTCACCAATTCTTTTGTAATCTTTTGCTGAAGGTAAAATTTTATAGCTTTTACCATCCGTTAAAACAAAAACTGATAATTCTATTCCTTTTAAAAATTCTTCTATAACAACTGTAGCAGATGCTTGCCCAAATTTTTGGTTCGAAACCATTTCTTTTAATTCGGCTTTTGCTTCGGCTAAAG